>DRMV01000018.1 GCA_011322445.1 Chloroflexota bacterium
GAGCGGCATTTTCAAAGGGCAAGACCTTACCCGCCTCAAGGGCGCCGAATTGCGGAAAGCCCGCCGTCACATGCAGATGATTTTCCAAGACCCCTACGCTTCGCTCAATCCTCGCATGACGGTCGGCAAAATTGTGGAAGAGCCGCTGGAAATCCACAACATCGGCACGCCCCAGGAACGCAAAGAACGGGTGGCCGAACTGCTCAACCTGGTGGGCTTCAGCCCCTCCTTTGTAAGCCGTTACCCCCACGAATTTTCAGGCGGCCAGCGCCAGCGCATCGGCATCGCCCGCGCCCTCGCGCTGCAACCCGAATTCATCGTGTTAGATGAGCCGATCTCCGCGCTGGATGTTTCCATCCAGGCCCAAGTCGTCAACCTGCTTGAAGACCTGCAAGCAAAATTCAACCTCACCTACCTCTTCATCGCCCACGACCTGAGCATGGTGCGGCACATCTCCGACCGCACCGCGGTGATGTACCTGGGCAAAATAGTGGAACTCGCCGACCGCGACGAACTCTACGCCCACCCCCTGCATCCTTACACCCAGGCCCTGCTTTCGGCAGTGCCCATTCCCGACCCCAAGAAAGAACGCCAACGCAAACGCATTGTGCTGGAGGGCGACGTTCCCAGCCCGGTCAACCCACCCAGCGGTTGTCGTTTCCGCACCCGCTGCCCCCTTGCCAAAGACATCTGCGCCGAACAGGAGCCCGAATGGCGCGAGGTTTCCCCCGGCCACTGGGCCGCGTGCCATCTGATTTAGCCATACTGTTCCCTAAGCCAGATGCCTCAACCCCCACGAAAGGAGGTGATGTGTATCGGAGAAGCCCCGTCTTTTCCTGACCCATTCTTCCCTTTTCGCTGTTTCCTAATTCCTAATGGAGGAGGAGCATGAAACGCACGTGGATTGTCTTGTTTGCCGTGCTGGTCGTCGCGGCGTTGGCATTAGCAGCATGCGGCCAGCAGGCCCCTCAGACCGTCGTGGTGACCCAGGTGGTCGAAAAACCCGGCGGCACAGTGGTGGTAACCCAGATTGTGGAAGCCACCCCCGCCCCCCAGCAGCCCAAGGAATTCAAGTCGCCGCACCCCGATACCCTGGTGGTGGCCACCATCGGCGACGCTGAAAGCCTGGACCCGGCGTGGGACTATGAAAGCTCGGGGATCGGCGTCATCATGAACCTGTACGATCAGCTGGTGACGTACGACAAGAGCGACGCCACCCACTTTGTGCCCGACCTGGCAACCAAGTGGGAAATCTCCGAAGACGGCAAGACCTACACCTTCTACATCCGCAAGGGCGTGAAGTTCCACAACGGCGACACGCTCACCCCCGAAGACGTCGCTTATACCTTCCAGCGTGCGATCTTGCAGGGCGGCACGGACTCGCCGATGTGGCTGCTGACCGAGCCCTTCTTCGGCATCGGCACCTACGACATCGCCGAGCTGGTCGACCCGACCGGCGCGCTGGATGACGACCCCGACGCCTTGAAGAAAGCCGACCCCGAGAAACTCAAGGCCGCCTGCGAGAAAATCGTCAACGCCATCACCTACGACAACGACAAAGGCACTGTGACGATGCAGCTCGCGCAGCCGTGGGGCCCCTTCCTGGCAACGATTGCCCAGGGCTGGGCTTCCATTATTGACAAGCAATGGGCGATCAAGCAAGGCGCCTGGGATGGCTCCTGCGACACCTGGCAGAATTACTACGGCGTTGACGACTCCACCGCCCCGCTCGGCAAGGTGGAAAACGGCACTGGCCCCTACATTCTGGATCACTGGACGCCGGGTGAGGAAATCGTCCTCAAGGCGAACCCCAACTACTGGCGCGCCGAGCAGAACGTCCCGGCGTGGGACGGCGCCCCGACCGCACCTTCCATCCAGACCGTGGTGCTCAAGGTCGTGAAAGAGTGGGGAACCCGCTTCGCCATGCTGAAGGCCGGCGATGCCGACTTCGCCGATGTGCCGCGCCAGAACGTGGCTCAGGTCGACCCACTGGTTGGCGAGATCTGCGTCTGGAACGCCGACAAGAGCGACTTCGACTGCAAGCCTTCTGACAACCCCAACCAGCCGCTGCGCCTGTGGAAGGGCATGCCCACCGTCATCCGCACCGACGTCTTCTTCAACTTCAAGATCAACACCGACGGCGGCAACCCCTACATTGGCAGTGGCAAACTGGATGGCAACGGCATTCCTGCCGACTTCTTCTCCGACATCCACGTCCGCAAGGCCTTCAACTACTGCTTCGACTGGGACACCTTTATCAAAGATGCCCTCAACGGCGAAGGCGTCCAGAACGTCGGTCCGCTCATCCCCGGAATGATTGGCTACGACCCCAATGGCCCGCACTACACTTACGACAAAGACAAGTGCGTGGAAGAACTGAAGCAGGCCTGGGATGGTCAAGTGTGGGAGAAAGGTTTCCGCTTCCAGGTGGCCTACAACAGCGGCAACGTCACCCGCCAGACCGTGGCGCAGATTCTGCAGGCCGACTTCGCCGACATCGACCCCAAGTTCGAGATCGAGGCAGTGGGTCTGCCGTGGCCGGCCTTCCTGAACGCCTATCGCGCTGGCCGCCTGCCGATGTTCATCAGCGGGTGGATTGAAGACATCCACGACCCGCACAACTGGGCGCAACCGTTCACCGTCGGCACCTACGCACGGCGGCAGAACATGCCCAAAGACATCCATGACCAGTTCCAGAAACTGGTGAGCGAAGGCGTGGCCGAGACCGACCCGGCGAAACGCGCCGAGATCTACAAGCAACTCACCGAACTGGACTACAAATACGCGCCGGCCATCCGCCTGGCGGTGGCAACCGGGCGGCATTACGAACAGCGGTGGGTACAAGGCTGGTACTACAACCCCATCGCCCCCGCGTTCTACTATCTCTACTCTATCAAGAAGTAACCTTCTTGGCAAAGGGCAGGGAGCGCCTGTGCTTGCAGGCGCTCCCCCGCCCTTTTGGAGGTGGATCAGGATGTTCAATTACATCATGCGGCGGTTGCTGATGATTCCGCTGTTACTCTTCGGAGTCACCGTACTGATTTTCCTGATGCTGCAGTTTTTGGGGCCAACCCAGCGTTCCGCGCTTTACGTCCGCGACATTCCGCGCAATGAGCGCGTGCTGCAAGGCGTCATCCGCAAATACGGGCTGGACAAACCGTTTTACGTGCAATATTGGCGTTGGTTGGTCGGTGTGACCGACGAAAAAACCGGTAAGCACGAAGGCGGCATTCTGTTCGGGCAATTTGGCTATTCGCGTACGGCCTCTGAGCCCGTGATCGAAATCATTAAGCGCCGTTTTCCGGCAACGCTCGAATTGGCTTTATGGAGTGTTCTTCCTGTGATTCTCGGCGGCGTGATTTTAGGCGTAGTGGCTGCCGTCAATCACAACAAATTCATCGACCAAATGGCACGCGTGTTCAGCATTTTGGGATGGTCGTTCCCCACGTTCGTGTTCGGCTTGTTGATGCTGATGATTTTCTACGCCGAACTCAAGTGGTTCCCCCCAGGGCGCATTTCAGACTGGGCTGACGCCGTAGTGCGTTCCCCGCAGTTTCACAATTACACCACCATGATTACCTTCGACGCCCTGCTCAACGGCCGCCTGGATGTCTTCTGGGATGCCTTCAAACACCTGATCCTCCCCATCACCACCCTCTCTTACCTCAACTGGGCCCTGCTGCTACGCGTCACCCGCTCTTCGATGCTGGAAGTGCTGCGACAAGACTACATCACCACCGCCCGGGCCAAAGGGCTGAGCGAGCGGCGCGTGATCTTCCGCCACGCCCTCCCGAATGCTCTCATGCCGGTGGTCACCATCGGCGGCATGATGGTCGTTGGCCTGCTCAACGGCGTGGTGATCACCGAAACCGTGTTCAACTACCCCGGCATGGGGAAAGCCGCAGCCGATGCTGCCCTTAACCTGGACGTCGTCACCGTGCTCGGCCTCACTTTGTTCAGCGGCACCTTGCTGATTTTCTCCAACCTGGTGGTAGACATCATGTACGCCTACATTGACCCCCGCGTACGGCTGGAATAACCTAACCAAGATAGGCCCCCCTGCACCCCCTATCTTGATTTACGAGGAGCAATGATGGCATCTCAAGACACGATAGCACTCAAAAGCAAAGAACCGGGACGGCTGGAGCGCCTGCTGGGCCCCGATTTTTACCGCATGTTGAAGGGGCTGCTGACCAACCCCCTTTCTCTCTCGGGGTTGGCATTACTTGGGCTGTTTTTGATTGTCGCCCTGGCTGCCCCCGTGTTGGCGCCGCCCCGTCCCAACGCTAACCCTTACCACATCCCGCGCGATGGCTTCAGCCCGAACCCCAAAATGCCCGGCACGGACTGGCGCGTCCGCCAGCCCCCCTTACCGTTCTGGTGGGAACCCATCATGCACAAAGACCATTGGGTGCACCTGATGGGTACAGCCAGCGGCCAATGGGATATTTATTATGGTGTCGTTTGGGGCACCCGCACCGCTTTCAAAGTCGGGCTGATTATCACGCTTTCTGTGGCAACACTGGGAATCTTCCTCGGCTCCGTTTCGGCTTATTACGGCGGCGCCGTGGATATGGTGATCATGCGCGTCACCGACGTCTTCATGAGCTTCCCCTTCCTGCTGGCCGCGTTGACCCTTTCCGCCATCCTTGCCCCTGTGATGGGAAAGAGTCTGATACCACCATCCATTGCCTTGATTATGTTCGGATGGATGGGCTACGCGCGCCTCATTCGTAGCGACATCCTTTCCGTCAAAGAGCGGGAATACGTTCTCGCCGCCAAAGTATTGGGCGCTTCTGACCGCCGCATTCTGCTCAAACACATCCTCCCCAACGCCATTTACCCCACGCTGGTGGTCGCCTCGATGGATATGGGCTCGTATGTGCTCAGCTTCGCCGCCCTGAGCTTCCTGGGCGTCGGCGCCGAAGTGGGCTATGCCGACTGGGGCCAGTTGATTTCCTTCGCCCGCGATTGGATTACCGACCTGGGGCAATACTGGTTCATCGTGGTCTACCCCGGCATGGCTTTGGTGCTCTTCGTGCTGGCGTGGAACCTGGTTGGCGACGCCTTACGCGACATCTTAGACCCTCGCCTGCGCGGCAGGAAGTAGGTCATCTTGCATCCACCTTCCCTACACAGCCCTTTGCAAGGGCTGTGTTTTTTAACCGCCGCCAGGAAGAACTGGACAATATTCCCCCTTTCGGGTATCATTTTAGCGTTTCCCATCAGGCTTGGAAGAGGCTGTTGGGGAAGTTGCACTGTGCCTGACGGGCGCAGTACCTCAACCAAGGATTTTGCGCGCGCATGGATAAAACCATAACCCTCTTGCAACACCTCACTGAGGCGCACGGCGTCCCCGGCTTTGAGGCGCCCGTGCGGGCTTTAATTCGGCAGTATCTGGAGCCGCTCGGTGAGGTTTCCCAAGACAAACTGGGAAGCCTCATCTGTTACAAACCCGGCGCAGCCGAAGCCCCAAAAATTATGCTGGCCGCCCACATGGACGAAGTGGGTTTCATGGTCAAGCACATTACCAAAGAGGGCTTCATTAAATTCCTGCCCCTGGGCGGCTGGTTCGACCAGGTGCTGCTGGGGCAGCGGGTCATCATCAAGACCAACAAGGGGGACGTGGTCGGTGTTATCGGCGCCAAGCCCCCCCATTTACTTCCCCCCGACGAGCGCAACAAGGTCGTGCAGAAAAAGGATATGTATATCGACATCGGCGCGACCTCGCGGGAGGAAGTCGAAGAAGCCGGTGTGCGCCCCGGCGACCCCGTGGTGCCGCGCGCCGACTTTGTCGTTTTGGCCAGTGGCAAGGCTTACCTTTCCAAAGCCTTTGACGACCGGGTGGGCGTGGCGGTGATGATTCAGGCGCTGGAAGCCCTGCAGCAGGAAAGCCACCCCAACAGCGTCTATGCCGTCGCCACGGTGCAGGAAGAAGTCGGCGTGCGCGGCGCACATACTGGCGTGTGGGCGGTAGACCCCGACCTCGCCATCGTGCTGGAAGCCGACATTGCCGGCGACGTGCCCGGCGTGAAAGGCGAACAGGCCCCCGCCAAAATGGGCCAGGGGCCTTCTTTGCTGATTTACGACCGTAGCATGATCCCTAACCTGGGGCTGCGGGACCTGTTCCTGGAAACGGCAAAGGAAATCGGCGTCAACCTGCAGATTTCCTTTGTGGAAGGCGGCGCGACCGATGGGGCAGTCATTCACCTGCACCGTACCGGCGTGCCTACGATTGTGCTCAGCATTCCTGCCCGTCATATCCATTCCCACAGCGCGATAATCCATCGTGACGACTTTGATCAGGCCGTGCAATTGCTGGTGGCCGTGCTCCGCCGCCTGGATGCGGACACGGTGGCGGCATTGACGCGGTGAGTACCCTGGAGGCGAAATGGCTGAACCCATCAAACAAATCGTAGACGATTTACAAAAGCAAATTGAGGCCTTCGAGCCGCAACTGGAAGTGCGCGACATGGGGGTCGTGCTGGAAGCCGGTGATGGTATCGCCCGCGCCAGCGGCCTCTCCGACGTCCGCTCGCAGGAACTGGTGCGCTTCGAGAACGGCGTGATGGGCATTGCCTTCAACTTAGAGAAGGACAATGTCGGTATCATCATCATGGGCGACTACACCGAGATCGAAGAAGGCACCAAAGTCTACACCACCAAGCGCATCGCTTCGGTGCCTGTGGGCGACGGCCTGATCGGCCGCGTGGTCAACGCCCTCGGTGAACCCATCGACGGCAAAGGCCCCATCAAATTCGACCACTACCGCCCGGTGGAGCGCATTGCCCCCGGCGTGATCGAGCGCAAAGACGTCGACACCCCCCTGCTCACCGGCATCAAAGCCATCGACGCGATGATCCCCATCGGCCGCGGCCAGCGCGAACTTATCATCGGCGACCGCCAGACCGGTAAAACCGCCATCGCCATTGACACCATCCTCAACCAGAAGGGCAAAGACGTCCTCTGCATTTATGTCGCTATCGGTCAGAAAAAAGCGCAGGTCGCCCGCACCGTGGCTGTGCTGGAAAAGTTCGGGGCGATGGAATACACCACCGTGGTGGTGGCCTCGGCCGACGAACCCGCGGCGCTGCAATACCTGGCCCCCTACGCCGGTTGCGCCATCGGCGAGGAATTCATGGAAACCGGCCGTGATGCCCTCATCGTGTACGACGACCTTTCCAAGCATGCCTGGGCTTACCGCGAAGTCTCCCTGCTCATGCGCCGTCCCCCCGGCCGTGAAGCCTACCCCGGCGACGTTTTCTACCTGCATTCCCGCCTGCTGGAACGCGCCGCCCGCATGGCCGACAAATACGTCATCGTGCCCGCGGACTACGCCAGCGAAGACGGCATGGCCGCGCCCGAAGACGGCGTGGACGGCAAGGTGTACGGCGGCCCGGTGGGCGAGCACGAAGCCGAAGAAGCCCGCAAGGCCATGGAAAACGCCGACGCTTACAAGGTCGTCAAAGTGCGCGGCACCGGCGGCTCGCTGACCGCCCTCCCTATCATCGAAACCCTGCTGGGCGACGTCTCGGCCTACATCCCCACCAACGTCATTTCCATTACCGACGGCCAGATTTACCTGGAAAGCAACCTCTTCTACGCGGGCATCCGCCCGGCCATCAACGTCGGTATTTCGGTTTCCCGCGTGGGCGGCGACGCCCAAACCAAGGCCATGAAGCAGGTGGCCGGCCGCTTGCGCCTCGACATGGCGGCCTTCCGGGAACTGGCGGCCTTTGCCCAGTTCGGCTCTGACCTCGACAAGGCCACCCAGGCGCAACTCAATCGCGGCCTGCGGATGCAGGAAATCCTCAAGCAGCCGCAATACTCGCCCGTGCCACTGGAACACGAAATCATCGTGATTTACGCCGCCACCCACGGCTACGCCGATAGCGTGCCGTTAGACAAGATGCGCCAGTGGGAACAGGACCTGCTGCGCTTCATGGATACTTCGCATCCCGAGGTTGGCCGCGCCATCATCAGCGAAGGCAAAATTACCTCCGAAACCGAAGCGCAACTCAAGGCGGCCCTGGACGCGTTCATGGCCGGCTGGAGCTAAGGATAGAGGCCTATGGCGACCGCGAGAGAAGTCAAACTTCGCATTCGAAGCGTCAAGAACATCGCGCAAATCACCCGCGCCTTGCAGGCCGTCAGCGCCAGCAAAGTGCAGCGGGCGATTGCCACGGTGGAAGCCACCCGCCCCTACGCCACCAAAGCATGGGAAGTGCTGACGCACGTCGCCATGCAGCCTGGCCGTGAACACATGCACCCTTTGATGACCCGTCGCGACAAGGTCGAGAACGTCCTTGTGGTGCTCATTACCAGCGACCGCGGCCTGGCCGGCCCTTACAACACCAACGTGCTGCGCTACACCTTCAAAACCTTCGACGATTATCCGGTGCCGGTGCACTATGTGACCGTGGGGCGCAAAGGCCGCGAAATCCTGCACCGCCGCGGCAAACACATCGTGGCCGACTTCAGCGGCATTCCCGACCGCCCCAAGTTCGCCGATGTTTCCCAAATCGGCCACTTGCTGGTCGAAGAGTTCCTCAACGGGAAAGCCGACGAAGTGCACCTGGTTTACACTGACTTCATCAACATGCTGCGGCAGAACCCCACCCGCAAAAAACTGCTGCCCCTGGAAGTCGAAGACGGCGAGCGGGTACAGGAATTTGCCCCCACCGCAGGCCACAAAGTGGTGGCTTCCTACATTTACGAACCCGACGAAACCGAGATTTTGGACGAAATCGTGCCGCGCTTCACCCAGTTGCAGGTCTTCCACGCCATTCTGGAATCGCAGGCCAGCGAACACGCCGCCCGCATGGTGGCGATGAAGAACGCGACCGACAACGCCAGCGAACTGGCCGACGCGCTGCAACTGGAATACAACAAAGCCCGCCAGCAGAGCATCACCAGCGAAATGCTCGACATCGCCGGCGGCGCGGAAGCGCTTGCCCAGGCCATGGCCGCCGAGGCCCGCAAGGCTGCAGGGTAAGCCGCTAAGACGCAAAAAACCACAGATTACACAGATGGGCACAGATTTTCTGTGTAATCCACAAAATCTGCGGTTGCAAAAATCGGTGAAAATCTGTGTCATCGGTGGATACCGCAAATACCAATAACCGAATCACGAATTACGCATTCGCGAATTTTGGAGGCAAGCATGGCGAAAGCAACTGGCCGAGTAGTGCAAATTTTGGGCGGCGTGGTCGATGTGGAATTCCCCGCCGAACAATTGCCGGAAATTTACGAAGCCGTCAAGGTGCTTCGTGATGATGATCAACCCCTGGTGCTGGAAGTGCAAAAGCACCTGGGCAACAACTGGGTCCGCTGCGTGGCGATGGGCGCCACCGATGGCCTGAAGCGCGGCATGCCCGTGGAAGCCACTGGCGCGCCGATTTCCGTGCCCGTGGGCCCCGAAGTGCTGGGGCGCATCTTCAACGTGCTGGGTGAAACCGTCGATGGCGGCGACAACGTCAAAGCCTCCACGGTGTACCCCATCCACCGCCCCGCCCCGGCTTTCGAAGAACAGTCCACCAGCGTGGAAGTGTTCGAAACCGGCCTGAAGGTTATCGACCTGATTGCCCCCTTCACCAAAGGCGGTAAAACCGGCATTTTCGGCGGTGCGGGCGTGGGCAAAACCGTGATCATCATGGAACTCATCCGCACCATCGCCAAGGTGCACAAAGGCAACTCAGTGTTCACCGGCGTGGGTGAGCGCACCCGCGAGGGCACGCAACTCTATCGCGAAATGCTGGAATCGGGCGTGATGCCCGACACCGTGATGGTCTACGGCCAGATGAACGAGCCGCCCGGCGTGCGCCTGCGCGTGGCCCTGACCGGCCTGACCATGGCCGAATACTTCCGCGACCAGGGCAAAGACGTGTTGCTGTTCATTGACAACATCTTCCGCTTCTCGATGGCCGGTTCTGAGGTGTCGGCGTTGTTAGGCCGCCTGCCTTCCGCCGTGGGCTACCAGCCGACCCTGGCCACCGAAATGGGCGAACTGCAGGAACGCATCACCTCCACCAAGCAGGGCTCGATTACTTCCATGCAGGCCGTCTACGTGCCCGCAGACGACTACTCCGACCCGGCCCCCGTGGTGGTGTTCGCCCACCTCGACGCCACCATTTCGCTGGAACGCTCCATCGCCGCCAAAGGCATTTACCCCGCGGTGGACCCGCTGGCTTCCACCAGCCGGATTTTGGACCCGCAAATCGTGGGCGAAGACCACTACCGCACCGCCCGCGAAGTGCAGCAGGTGCTCCAGCGCTACAAAGACCTGCAAGACATCATCGCCATTCTCGGCGTGGAAGAACTGAGCGAAGACGACAAACTCATCGTCAGCCGCGCCCGCAAGATCGAGCGCTTCTTCTCCCAGCCGATGTTCGTGGCCGAGCAATTCACCGGCATCCCCGGCCGCTACGTGCCGCTCAAAGAAACCATCCGCGGCTTCCGCGAAATTTTGGACGGCAAGCACGACGACCTGCCCGAACAGGCTTTCTACATGGTCGGCACGATTGACGAAGCCGTTGAGAAAGCCGAGAAGATGGCGAGCGAAGCCGCGTAGGAGGCGTTATGCCAATCCGTTGTGAAATCGTCTCCCAGGATCGCATGGTATGGGCTGGCGAAGCCGATATGGTGGTGGTGCCTGGGGCGAGCGGCGAAATGGGCATCCTGCCCGACCACGCGCCGCTGCTTTCAACCCTCAAACCCGGCTTCATCAAGGTTGTGCACGACGGCGATGAAGAGGTGTTTACCGTCACCGGTGGCGTGGTTGAAGTGCGCCCCGACAAAGTGACCATCCTCGCCAACGCGTCGGAGCACGTCACTGAAATCGATGTCAAGCGCGCCGAAGAAGCCCGCAAGCGCGCCGAAGAACTGCTCAAAACCACACCTCCTACGGCGGCGGAGCACCTCAAGGCCCAGGCTGCGCTCCAGCGCGCCCGCATCCGCCTGGAAGCCGCCCGCCGCTTCCGCCCCAAGCAAGGCCCGCAAATCCAGTCCGGCCCCGCTGAGGATAAGGACTGAGGCCCCTGATGGCACTTTTCTCCCGAAACCTGGGCATTGACCTGGGCACCGATCGCGTGCGGATTGCCGAAGGCGACCAGGTGCTGCTGGATGAGCCTACGCTGGTCGCCATCGCCGTTGCCGAGCGGCGCATGGTCGCCGCGGGCGAAGAGGCCGCCGAAATGGAAGGCCGCACGCCCGAGGTCTACGAAGTCATCCGCCCGCTGCAAAACGGCGTGGTGGCCTACTACGAACTGACGGAAAAACTGCTCGCCATTCTGCTGCGGAAAGCAGGCGGCGCTTCGTGGCTGTTCCGCCCCAAAGTGATGATCACCGTGCCCTACGGCGTCACCAGCGTGGAACGGCGGGCAGTACACGAAGCCATCTTGCAAGCCGGCAGCAGCGAAGCCTTCCTCATTCCCACCGTGCTGGCTTCGGCCCTGGGCGCCGACCTGCCGGTGGGCAGCCCCGCGGGCAACATGATTGTCAACCTCGGCTCGGGCACCACCCAGGCAGCGGTCATTGCCATGTATGGCGTGGTGGCGGCCGAAACGCTGCGCCAGGGCGGTCGCGCCCTCGACGAAGCCCTCGTCACCTACGTCCGCCGCAAATATGGCCTGATCATCGGCCAGCCCACGGCCGAGCAGGTCAAACTCAAAATCGGTGCCGCCGTGCCGTTAGACGAAGAAATGAGCGCCGAAGTCCAGGGGCAGGATCAGGTCACGGGGCTGCCCCGGGAAATCACCCTCACCACCAGCGAGGTGGTGGAAGCCTTCCAGGAACCGCTGCACGCTATTGTGGAATCGGTGCGGCTGGTGATGGAAAAAACGCCGCCGGAACTGGTGGCCGATGTCATCGACCGCGGCATCGCCCTGTGTGGCGGCGGAGCGTTGCTGCGTGGGCTGGACCGCCTGATGACCAAAGAACTGGGTGTTCCGGCCTACCTGGTGGATAACCCCCAACACGCTGCCGTGATTGGCGCCGCCCGCGGGCTGGAACACCTGCCCGTGCTGCGTCGGCACTTGCTCAGCGCGTGATCCCCCGCTTACCTCAAACGCCCACCGGCCCCGCACAATACGGGGCCGGTATTTTTATGCCGGGCGGGAAGCCTCCCCACCCTTCGCTGCCTCGACAATCTCCGCCGCCAGTTCGTAGCGCCGAAACTGGGGCATGATGTAAATCCCCGCCGCCCACGGGCGAATGGCTTCCACCAACTCCTGAGCGATGCGCACACCTTCCCGCGGCGCTTTGTCGCCCGCTTGCTCAATGCGTCGCATCACCTCCGGCGGAATTTCAATGCCCGGCACTTCGTTGTGCAGGAAGGCGGCATGGCGGCGGCTGTAAAGCGGCATCACCCCCACCAGCACGGGGATTTCCAGCGGCCCAAACTCGGCCTCGTAGGCTTCCAGAAAGCGGCGGGCTTTTTCGGGGTCGAAGACCGGTTGGGTGAGGGCAAAATCAGCCCCGGCGCGGATCTTCCGGCGCAGCACCTTGAACTCGCGCTCGGGGTTTTTGGGGTTGAGGTTAAGCGCGCACCCCACAAAGAACGACGTCGGCTGACCGATGGTGCTGCCCGCGTGGTCAACCCCGGCGTTGAATTTCTGCTTGATGAGTTTGATCAGGCCGGAAGGCACCAGGTCGTAGTTGTCGGCGGCTTCGGGGTAATCGCCGATGGAAGTGGGGTCGCCCATGACCACAAAGACGTTGCGGATGCCCAGGGCGTGCGCGGCGAGCAAATCGCCCTGCACCCGCAGCAGGTTGCGCCCGCGAGTGGGGAAGTGGAGGGTAGTCTCAATGCCTACTTCCCGCTGGATGAGGTGGCAGACTGCCCACGGGCTCATGCGCATCCGTGCCATCGGGCTGTCGGCCACGTCCAGCACGTCCGCGCCCACGTCCGCCAGCAATTGCGCTGCAGCGATAACCTTGTGGGCCGAAAAGCCTCGCGGCGGCTGGACTTCCACCGCCACCACGAATTCCCCCGCGGCCAGTTTCTGCGCCAACCCGCTGGGAGACAATGCTGCCGCTTCGGGAGCCGCGTCTTCCTGGGGCTGAGCAGGATTCCATTCCAGCGAAAGCACCGGCGGCAACTCGGCCAGGTTTTGGTGCATCGCGGCGATGTGCTCCGGCCGGGTGCCGCAACAGCCCCCCACTAACGAAGCGCCTTCCTGGGCAAAAAAGCGAGCATACTCACCAAAATAGGCCGCGCCCGCGGGGTAAGCAATGCGGCCATTGGGCAGGCGCTCAGGCCAGCCTGCGTTGGGCTTGATCCAAAAATAGGCATCGGGCGCGACCTTGCGCATCCGCCGCAGAATGCGGAGCAACTGGGCAGGCCCGCCGGAGCAGTTCGCGCCGAGCACGTCCACGCCGTAGGAAAGCAGCGCCTCGGCCACCTTTTCGGGCGGGTCGCCCAAGAGGGTGACGTCGTCGCGGGTGAACGAAAGGGAAGCCACCACCGGCAGGTCAGGGGCGACTTCGCGGGCCGCGGCCACGGCTTCCCGCACTTCGTAGAGGTCGCTCATGGTCTCAATAACGACAAAATCCACCCCACCTTCGGCCAGCGCGGCAATTTGTTCGCGAAAGGCCTCTCGCGCCTCTTCGGGCTGCACCCGACCAAAGGGGGCTAAGCGCACGCCCAGGGGGCCGACGTCACCCCCGACCAGCACGTCTTTGAAAGAAGCCAGCACCACGCGGCGGGCAAGTTCCACGCCGGCGCGGTTGATTTCGGCGACTTTATCTTCCAGCCCGTGCTCGGCGAGGCGGTAGCGGTTTGCGCCGAAGGTGTTGGTGAGGATGATTTGCGCGCCGGCGTCAATGTAGCGGCGGTGGATGTCGGCAATCAGCGCAGGATTGGTGAGGTTGAGGGCGTCGAAGCACGCGTCGAAACCGATGCCGTGCTCGTGCAAAAGCGTGCCCATCGCGCCGTCAAGCAAAATGGGCTTGTCGGCGTTTTCAAGGAGGTTGAGGAAGCGTTCGCGGGGAGTGGGCATGGTGGGTTGGATACCTGGTTACTTGGTTGCGTGGGTAATTTGGAGGGATGCGGGAGGCGGGAGGCGGAGCAAACCGCTAATCGCAAATCCTAAATCGCGAAGTATTTCGCCTCGGCGTGATGCATGTCACATTCCAACAAAGCCACCGCTTGTTTATATCGGCTCGTAAACCTTCACGCGGTCAATTTTGAAAGACTGCACAGTTTCTACAAAAGAAGGCGAGGCGTGTTCGTTGAACCATTGGGCAGAGCACCAAGGATACGTTTCGGCAGTTTTTGCCAGGCCGTGCTTGACAGGGTTCTGGTTGACGTAACGAAGTCTTGCCAGATATGACCGCTGAAAGGTGATTTGGCTATCCCAATACTGAAACCATACTTTGCGCCCTGGCGTGCCGTCTTCACGGTTGAAGGCTTTGGCGGTGGTCATGTGCAATTTGCTGATAAAGCGTCGGAGTGTCGCAGGGTTATCGGGGGAATGGGCGATGAAGTGGTAATGCTCATTGAGAATAGCCCAGGCGTGGAGTTCCCAGCCGAACTCGCTTGCGATGGCGAACAAGGCGTTTTGGAACAAATCCTTGCGCTCAG
This sequence comes from Chloroflexota bacterium, assembly GCA_011322445.1. Taxonomy (NCBI): domain Bacteria; kingdom Bacillati; phylum Chloroflexota; species Chloroflexota bacterium. Next base: position 14,582 of record DRMV01000018.1, read on the forward strand.
GAGCAGCCAAATGGGGAGCGCGGCGATAAGTGGCCGCGGTCACCATGTAAATTCCCGGCTGGAAAGTCCAGTGGGCGGGGGCGTGAGGCCACTGTTTCATCGCTGCCTCCTTTGGAGTGCGGCATCGTGATGCCGCTTTCCAAAGCGGCGACTCGTCGCCGCACTCCAAAATTGCGCCGTAGCGGCCAAATGGGGAAGTCGGCGACAAGTGGCAGCGGTCACCATGTAAATTCCCGGCTGGAAAGTCCAGTGGGCGGGAGCATGAGGCCATTGTTTCATCGTAGCCTCCTTTGGAGTGCGGCATCACGATGCCGCTTTCCAAAGCGGCGACTCGTCGCCGCACTCCAAAATTGCGCCGCAGCGGCCAAATGGGGAAGTCGGCAACAAGCGGCGGCGGTCACCATGTAAATTCCCGGCTGGAAAGTCCAGTGGGCGGGAGCATGAGACCATTGTTTCATCGCAGCCTCCTTTGGAGTGCGGCATCACGATGCCGCTTTCCAAAGCGGCGACTCGTCGCCGCACTCCAAAATCAAATCGCAAAATACTTCGCCTCCGGGTGGTGCACCACAATGGCCGCGGTGGATTGCTCGGGCACTAACTGATGCGCCGCGGTGAGGCTCATGCCCAGGGCGCTTTCTGCAGGCAGCAGGCGGAACACCTTGGCGTGGTCTTCCAAGTTAGGGATGGCCGGGTAGCCCCACGAGTAGCGCTTGTCGCGGTCGGGCGGCAGGCCGAGTTCGCGGCGGATGTGGCGGTGCAGAAATTCCGCTGTGGCCTCCGCGGTTTGCACCGCAAGGCCGTGGAAGAAGTAGGCTTCGGTGTATTCGCCCGCTTCCTGCAGGGTGTCAAAGCGCGCCGTGGCTTGCTTCCCCACCGTGACCACCTGGAAGGCGACGACGTCCATCACGCCGGAATCCACCGGGGCGAAGTAATCGGCGAGGCACAGCCCTTCGCGGCTGCGCTGGCGGGGGAAGGTGAAAATTTCCAGCACGCGCGGCTCGTCCGCTTCCACCGAGGCAGGGTCGTAAACCAGCAGGTTGTCGCCGTCGGCCTGGCACGGCCAGTAGCCGTACACCGCCTGCGGGTGAAACCAGCCTTCCCGCAGGGCCTGGCGCTGCATTTGGGCAAGGCGGGCTTCAAATTCGGCCTGCAGTTTTTTCCACGCCTCGCCGCGGGCGTTTTTCGCGCCCCACGAAAGGCGGAAGAGGGCGCGTTTATCCAAAAGCGGGAACACGGCTTCGGGGGAGATGCTTTCCACCACCTTGGCGCCCCAAAACGGCGGTATGGGGATGTCGGGCGCTGGCGGCACGCGGCGGCGCGGGCGCGGGGCGCGCTTTTCGCCGCTGGACGCCCTTTCCTGCCCCAGTTCGCGTTTGGCTTCGTCAATCACCTGCCGGATGATGAGGTCGCGGCGGTTGGTGTCCTGCAGGGCGTCCATGATGGCAAGCCCTTCAAAGGCGTCTTTGCAGTAAAAGACGCCCGCGTCGTAGAAATGGCCGTCTTCGGTGAGCAAAATGCGGCGCCCGAAGCGGCGGTTGATGGCCGCGCCGCCGATGAGCACGGGGTAGTGCAAGCCGCGGCGGTGGAGTTCGTTGACTAAGGCGGGCATCTGTTTGCTGGTGCTGACGAGCAGCGCGCTCAGGCCGATGGCGTCGGCGTTGTGCTCTTCCGCGGCCTTGACGATGGTTTCCACCGGCACCTGCTTGCCGAGGTCAATCACGGTGTAGCCGTTGTTGCTCAAAATGGTCTTGACCAGGTTCTTGCCGATGTCGTGGACGTCGCCGTACACGGTGGCGAGCACGATGGTGCCTTTGGAAACGCCCTCCTGCCGCATCAGGTAGCGTTCCAGGTGGTTGACGGCCTTTTTCATCACCTCGGCGGACTGGAGCACGAAGGGCAGGATGAGTTCGCCCGCACCGAATTTGTCGCCCACTTCTTTCATCGCGGGCAGGAGGATGTCGTTGAGGATGTGGATCGCGGCTTCGTGGGTGGCGGGGGTGGCAACCACAGATTTCACAGATTCCGCAGATTTTTCTTCTGTGAAATCTGTGTAATCTGTGTAATCTGTGGTTTTTATTTGCTGCAGCACCAAAGCATCAATATCGGCCTCAATGCCTTCCTTGTAACGATGGACAATGCGCTGGTAGAGGCGCTCTTCCAGTGGAAGGCCGGCCAGCGGGTCGCGGTGGGTGGAGGGGCGGGCTTCGCGGCCTTCGTAAAATTCAATCACCCGCTGGAGCGCGTCGGGGCGGCGGTTGAAAATCAGGTCTTCCGCCAGTTCGCGCTCTTCTTCGGGGATGTCGGCGTAGGGGGTGATTCGCGCCGGGTTCACAATTGCCATGTCCAGCCCCGCCTGCACCGCGTGGTAGAGAAAAACGCTGTTGATGACGGGGCGCGCCGCCTTGGTTAGCCCAAACGAAATGTTGCTCACGCCCAATGAGGTGAACACACCGGGCAGTTCGGCCTTGATGCGGCGGATGGCTTCCAAAGTCTCTTTGGCCGCGTCGGCGAGATCAGAGTCGCCGGTAGCCAAAGTGAAAGTGAGAGGGTCAAAGACCAAATCTTCGGGCTTCAGGCCGTGCCCGTTCACCGCGAGGTCGTACAGGCGCTTGGCAACTTCTACCTTGCGGTCGGCGGTTTTTGCCATGCCGCGCTCGTCAATGGTGAGCAACATCACCGCGGCGTTGTGCAGTTTGGCTAACCGCAGCACGCGCGAAGCCTTCTCCGGCCCGCTTTCCAAATGAGTGGAATTGAGCAGGCAGCGCCCCGGCGCGGCTTTGAGCGCGGCTTCCATCACCTCAGGCTCGGTGGTGTCAATCACCAAAGGCACTTCAATGCCCGCGGCGGTGAGTTTGTGCACCACGGTGCGCATCAGTGCGGCCTCGTCGGGACGCTCGGTGACGGCGACGGAAATGTCCAAGGCGTGCGCGCCAGCCTCCACCTGCTGGCGGGCGAGGGCGATGATGCCGTCCCAATCTTCGGCGAGGAGCAGGCGCTTGAACTTGCGGCTGCCCTGTGCGTTGCAGCGCTCGCCGATGAGCAGGGGCGGCGGCTCCTGCCGCATGGAATACGCCCGCACGGCAGAGGCCAGCCGAGGGATGTCCAAAATCGGGCGCGCCGGGCGGCGCTTGCCGTGGACGCGTTCCACCAAGGCTTTGAGGTGCGCAGGGGTAGTGCCGCAGCAGCCGCCGACCACGCTGATGCCGTGCTTTTCCACAAACTCGGCCAGTTGTTCGGCAAAGGGTTCAGGCTCCAAGGGGTAAACCGCCTCGCCATCCACGTTGATGGGCAAACCCGCGTTGGGGATGACGGAAATCGGCAGGGGGGAGTGGCTGCCGAGGAATTCCACCGAGGGGCGCATGTGCTCCGGGCCGGTGGAGCAGTTCATGCCGATAACGTCAATGGGCAAGCCTTCCAGAATGGCTAAAGCGGCTTCAATGTCGGTGCCCAAGAGCATGTGGCCGGTGGTGTCCATGGTGATTTGCGCCTGAATGGGCAGCCATTCGCCGGTTTCCTCGTAAGCGCGCAAAATGCCGTGGACGGCGGCTTTGACTTCCAGAATGTCCTGCGAAGTTTCCAGCAGGAGCACGTCCACGCCGCCCTGAATGAGGCCAACGGCCTGCTCACGGAAGACGTCGGCCAGTTCGTCAAAGGAAATATCGGAAAGGTCGGGGTCGTCGGCGGAAGGCAGTTTGCCGGTGGGGCCGATGGAGCCGGCGACAAAGCGGGGCTGGCCGGTTTTGGCGGCGTATTCGTCGGCCACGCGGCGGGCAAGGGAAGCCGCGGCGCGGTTGATTTCCAGCACCTTGTCGGCGAGGCCGAACTCGGCTAAGGTGATGCGGTTGGCGCGGAAGGTGTTGGTTTCAATGACATCCACGCCCACTTCAAGGAAAGCACGGTGGACACGTTCCACGGCCTGCGGGCAGGTCAGGTTGAGCATTTCGTTCAGGCCGCGGTACTTTTCGCCGCCGTAGCAGTCCACGGGCAGGTGCTGGGCTTCGAGGTTGGTGCCCATCGCGCCGTCGTAGATGAGGACGCGCTCGGCGAGGGCATCAAGGTAGCGGCGGTTGGTGTGGTTCATAGGTAGTCCTTTGGTCGTTTAGTCAGATAGTCATTTAGTCAGGTCGTCGGATGGTCAGGCGTTGACTATCAGACTGCCCGACGACGCGACTACGCGACTAAATGGAAAAAGCCTTCCTGGAAGCGGAAGGCTGAAAGTCGTCTCAACCCTCATCTTCCAGGCAAAAATGCCTGCCGGAATTGGCACCTGGGCGTTTCGTTGCCGAAAGCGCCTGGTTGCCGAGGTTTCACAGGGCCGGTCCCTCCACCTCTCTGGATGAGGAAACATCCTATGCAATTGTTGAGCGCAAGTTTACCACGACGACGCAGGAAGGGCAAGTTTCCCAAAACGCCCCTTACGCCGTGCCGAAGCCCCAGGGAAGAACTTCGCGAAACGACGCTTAGTCAAACCAGAACACCGCCGTGCACAAGTCCCACCACGCGGCCTGCCCCCGCACTCACTTAGGGTGCAGGGGCAGGGTGCTCCATAAAACCGAACAGCGCCCTCCGCCTTACCACCTCAGCAAAGGCATCACCCCTTCACGCCACCTGCCGTCAAACCTTCCTCCAGGAACCGCTCCAACACCAGGAAGAGCAACACCACCGGTATTGTCATGAGGGTTGAAGCCGCCATCACCACATTCGGCCGCGGGCTGGGGGCGTTGAAAATCGCCTGGATTTTGATCGGCATCGTGAACATTTCGGGGCTATTGAGAAACACGAAAGCGTACAGGAATTCGTTCCAGGCAATCATGAAAGTATAGACAAACACCGACACAATCGCCGGGATCGAGAGCGGCAACGTCACCCGCCAAATGACTTCCAGCCGATTGCAACCATCCATGAGAGCAGCCTGCTCAATTTCGTCGGGAATGGTGCGGAAGTAATTAGTGAGCATGTAAAGCGCCACCGGCAGCGTCTGCGCAAGGTAAGTAAACACCAACACACCGAGGTTATCTTGCACTTCAAAGCCTACAGCATCGCCGATTTTCGCCACCATGGCGAAGAGAGGAATGATCAGCAATACCCCCGGAATGAGATACACCGCCAGCACACCGTTGAGCATCAATTCCTTGCCTTTGAAACGCAGGCGAGCGATGGCATAGGCCCCTAACACGCTCAAAACCACCGCAATCAACGCCGTGGGCACAGAAACCTTAAGGCTGTTGACGATATTGCGCCCAAAATCCTGAAAATGCGGCGCATTGGGATCGAAAAGTTCTTTATACGCATCCAGCCTCAGGGCATGAGGCACATACACAGGGTGGCGCCCACCGATTTCCACCTGGGTTTTGAACGAAGAAGAGACCATCCAATAGAAGGGGAACAGCACCCCCACCAAAAAGAAAGTCAGCGTAATCAGCCAAACGATTTTGCCCAGGTCCAGCCGCCGCGCCATGTAAGTCAGCACATTCTCGCGCTCGCTCATTGCCGCTCCTCCTCAGGCTTCCTCATCGGAACGCATGACAAAGCGCAGATACACGGCGATGAACACCACAAGGAACGCCACCAAAATCATCGCCGCCGCCGCGCCGCGACCAAAATCACGCAGGCGGAAACTGAACTCGTACACCAAAATGGGCAAAACCTTAGTGCCAAAGCCGCCGCCCGTCAGCAAGAAAATGTCGTCAAACTTGTTGAAAGTCCAAATCAGGCGCAGCAGGAACACCGCGCCCAACACATACCGCAATTCAGGCAGGGTGATATAGCGGAAACGAGCCCAAACGTTCGCGCCGTCCACTTCGGCAGCCTCGTAAAGGCTCTTGTCGATGGCCTGCAATCGCGCCAGAATCATCAACATCGCGAAGGGGAAATAACGCCATGCATCCAGCAAAATCACCACAACGAGCGCCAACCCCCGCTGGGAAAGATACGCCATCGGGGCATGAATGATACCCAGCCGCATGAGGATATCGTTCATCACCCCCGAGGGGCGCGGGTCTAAAATCCAGCGCCACACAAAAGCCACGCTAACAATCGGCGCCACGTAGGAAAACAGAAAAGTGGCCCGCACCAGCCCGCGGCCACGAAAAGGCCTGTTGAGCAGCAAAGCCGCCACCAGGCCGCCAACGAGGGCCAAAAACGTCGCACTGAACGAATACACAATGCTGGTCAGCGCCGCCCCCATGTTTTGAATGCTGTGATACTTGAAAGCGAAATCGGTAACTACGCGCTTGTAGTTCTCCAGGCCGTTGAAGGGTGCATGGAAAACATCGTTCAAATTATGCAACCCCACAGCGTGGAAACTAATCCAGACGCTGAAGAAAGCCGGAAAAATGACCACCCCAAAAACGATGATGAGCGTCGGCGCGAGTAAAGCCCATCCCAAGCGCGCCTCTTGGGCGCGCAGCGACCGCCAGCGGGAAACCAAAGACATAAGTCACCTCGGCAAGCCAAAAAAGCCGAGGGACGGCTGGACACGGCCATCCCTCGGCTGAGAGCGAGAACGTGTTACTTCTGCTGATTCTTTCGGTCAGTGTAGAGTTGCTCCACCTGCTGCTGGAGCCACTGTGCGCCTTCTTCGGGCGTCATGCTGCCTTCCAGCGCAATATTGCTGATGACCTGCGGAATGAGCAGCCGGCCCTCCATATCACCAATGACCGCGCGCTCGGTAGCATTGTAATCGGGGCGGAAGAGCCAGCGTTCCATGTGGTCGTAACCGTTGGCAATTTCATCCAACGTTTCGGGGCTGTAATACTGGAAGTACTTGCTCAACCCCTTCCAACCATCCACCGCGCTCTTCAGCACCGGCACTTTGCCAAACGGCGCCAGGGCCAGAATATCCTGGTAATTCTGGCCGGTCATGAAGAATTTGACCACATCGGCGGCGACCGGGTCAGCACCCTTCATGAGGCCCAAAGTCACCAACTGACCATAAGTGGCCTGGCCATTCGGGCCTTGCATCACCGGCGCGAAACCGGTCTTCTTTGCCAGATCGGGCACAGCCAGCTGAATCTTCCCGCCGCCTTCCTTGCCCGAACCTTCGACCAAGTCGTCCATGATGTAGGTGGAGTAGAAGAGCATCCCCGACTGGTCGAGTTCGTACATCTCGCGCGCCCCGCGCCAGTACTGCGGGCCAGGGGCGGCACAACGCTGCAGGCCGGTGTAGAACCTCAGGGCTTCCACCATGTTGGGCGAATTCATCGTCACATTGCCCTGGTTATCAAACGGCCAGGCATCGTTCGACATGGCAACCTGCTCAAACACCTGGTGCGGGTAGTTCTGACCGGGGTCGGTGGGCAACACCAGGGCATACAGCAAGTTCTCCGTGCCGGGCAGCTTGTCGCAGGCAGCGTTGATGTCGTCCCACGTGATGGGCGGCTGCAGGCCCAGTTGGTCGAAGATGTCTTTGCGATACCAAATGGCCTGAATCCAGCCATCGTAAGGCACGGCGGCATATTTACCGGTCGAGGGGTCGGTGACCATTTGCAGCGGGCCGGCGCGGAAGTCGTCCTTCCCGATGGCATCAATGGCCTTTGTCGCCAAATCCTCATCCAAAATGCCGTCGGCAGCAAAAGCAGCAACCCGCTCCACGCCCATGCGCACAATGTCGGGCAGCCGGTTAGCCGCCTGGGCCGTGGCAATCCGCTGGCTGATGGTGGCCTCATCGATGGGCACAATGCGAATTTCCACATCGGGGTGCAGTTTCATGTAGCGATCGGCCACCTCTTCGTACCGCTTGACGCGCTCTTCCTCGTTATCGGTGGTCCAGAACTCGATGATGTGCGTCGGCTTGGTCTGGACTTCCTTGGTGACGACCACTTCTTGCGTTACCACCTGCGTCACCACTTCTTTGACTTCCTTCGTGACGACAACAGTGGCAGGCGACTGCTGTCCGCAGGCTACCAACACCATGCTCAACACCAACAGCAGCCCAAAAAGGACATAAAGTTTATGTTTCATCTTGCTTTCCTCCTCATCTCTCGCTCAAACGAAACAGGCGAAAAAACCAACCGAGTCAGATAGTTTTGTGGGCACCACCTCCTCTAAGGCAACGTCGACTGTCGAACAACGAATTGGGGTTTCAACAATACCTGGCGCTCGGCCAGAGGGTTGCCTTCGACCAAATCAATCAACATAGAAGCCACCCGCTTGCCGATCTGGTAAATGGGTTGATGCACCGTGGTCAGCGGGGGAAAAGTGTGCTGGGCAAGGGGAATATCATCAAAACCGCTAATGGCAATTTCGCGCCCGATTTTGAGGCCACGCTCTTGAGCCGCGCGCATCGCGCCAATAGCCATCAAATCATTGCCGCAAGCCAACGCTGTGGGGGGGACGGGAAGCGTCAGCAACTCCCGGGCAAGAGCATAGCCGCTTTGCTCGGTCAGCGCGCCAATTCGCAGATACGCCTCATCCAGGGCCAGGCCGCGCTCGGCCAGGCCGCGGCGCAGGCCCTCCAGGCGGTGCTGGGCGAACATCAAATCCAACGGTGGGGAAAGATAGCCAATGCGGCGATGCCCCAGGTCCGCCAGATGATGGGCAATCTGCCGCATGCCTTCCACGCCATCTTCATCCACATAGGGGAAATCGTTCTCCGAGGCCGTGCGCCCAAAGGCCACGAAAGGGAAGCCAATTTGCTGCAAGAAGCGAATGCGCTCATCCCGAGCGCGAGTACGAATGATGATGAAACCATCAACCCGACGGCCCAACGCCGCCTTGCGATAGGCCGCCATTTCTTCCTCGCCTGGGGCGCGAGTAGAAAGCAACAAATCATAGCCCCGTTCTGCTGCCTGGTTGCCCACACCTGCCACAAACTCGCTGAAAAAGGGGTCAGAAAAGCGCGGCCCAAACGTCGGCAAGATGAGCCCCAGGGTCTCGGCGCGCTGCTTCTGCAAGCGCTGTGCCATGACGTTGGGGGTGTAACCCATTTCCCGCGCCACACGCTGCACCAGTTCGCGGGTTTCCGGCGCCACATCGGAATAGCCGTGCAGCGCTCGCGAAACGGTGGTCACCGATTTTCCCACCCGGCGGGCGATGTCTTTAATCGTCACAGCGTCGGTCATAGCAGGCACCCGTTTTTCCAAAACGATTTGGAAACGCAATTACATTATAGGGAAAGGGAAATGCTTTGTCAAGGCGCTTGACCTCCCCCCGCTTCAAGACTACAATCTTGACACTACCTGTCTTCTGCGAGGATGCCCATGTTTGAAACCCTGACCGAACGGCTCAACCAGGTCTTTTCCCAACTCAAGCGACGCGGCAAACTGTCCGAGCGCGACGTCGATGCCGCCATGCGGGAAGTTCGCCTGGCGTTGCTGGAAGCCGATGTTCACTACAAAGTCGTCAAAGATTTCGTCGCTCGGGTGCGCGAACGGGCCATCGGCCACGAGGTTTCGCGCGCGCTCAACCCCGCCCAGCAGGTCATCAAAATCGTTCACGAGGAACTCATTGCGACCCTGGGCGAACCCGCCCCGCTGGAACTGAGCGGCCCCAAACCCCGTAGCATCATGCTGGTCGGCTTACAGGGCTCCGGTAAAACTACCACCGCGGCCAAACTGGCGCGCTTCCTGCGCAAGCAGGGTGAGCGGGTGATGTTAGTGGCCGCCGACCCCTACCGCCCCGCGGCCGTGCAACAACTTCAAGCCCTCGGCAAACAATTAGACATCCCGGTCTTCTACGAAGAAGGTGTAGCCCCGCCCGACCTGGCCGTGCACGCCCAGAAAAAAGCAGCCGCCGGGGGCTTTAGCGTCACGATTTTAGATACTGCCGGCCGCTCACAACTGGACGACGCTTTGATGGACGAAATCCGCGCCATCGCCAACCGCATTCATCCCGCCGAAGTGCTGCTGGTGGTGGATGCAATGATCGGCCAGGAAGCCATCCATGTTGCCAGCGGGTTCAAAGAAGCCGTGCCCCTCACCGGGCTGGTCTTCACCAAAATGGACGGCGATGCGCGCGGCGGTGCGGCGATTTCCGTCCGCAGCGTCACCGGCGTGCCCATCAAATTCCTGGGTACCGGCGAACAGTTAGACGCGCTGGAAGCCTTTGACCCCAGCCGCCTTGCCAACCGCATCCTGGGCATGGGCGACATCATCGGCCTCATCGAGCGCGCCGAAGAAGCCCTCGACGAAGAAGAAGCCGCACGCCAGGCCGAGCGCATGCTTTCCGGCGACTTTACCCTCGAAGATTTCGCCCAGCAACTGCGGCAACTGCGCAAACTCGGCCCCTTGGGCCAACTGCTGGATATGCTCCCCGGTCAGTTAGGGCAAGCGGCGCGGCAAATCTCCCCCCAGGAAGCCGAAAAGCAGCTCAAAGTCACCGAAGCCATCCTCAATTCCATGACCCCCGAAGAGCGGCGCAACCCCAACATTCTCAACGCCAGCCGCCGCCGCCGCATTGCTCGCGGCTCGGGCACCACCGTGCAAGACGTCAACCAGCTGATGAAACAATATCGCCAAATGCGCCGCATGTTCAAAACACTGAAGAAAACCGGCTTCCGCGGCCTCGGTTTACCTTTCTAACCCCCTCCTACCATGCCTTCCCTCCCTCCCGACACCCTTCTGCACCAGCGCTACCTCATCCGCCGTGTCATCGGCCAGGGTGGGATGGGCAACGTCTACCTGGCCGAAGACACCCGCCTCGCGGGGCGGCTGTGCGCAGTCAAGGAAGTCGCCCACGACCCCGGCCTTCCCCCACACCTGCTGGAAGAAGCCCGCGCCCAATTCCTGCAGGAAGCCACCGTGCTGGCGCGCCTCGACCATCCCAACCTGCCCAAAGTTTCCGATTTCTTCTCGGAAGGGCGACGCGATTATCTGGTGATGGACTTCGTGCCGGGGAAAGACCTCCGTACCCTGATCGAGGAAGCCCGCTATGCCGGGCGTTTCTTGCCCGAAAGACAAGTGCTGGCATGGGCCGGACAACTGGCCGACGCCCTCACTTACCTTCACAGCCAGAACCCGCCCATTGTCCACCGCGACATCAAGCCCGGCAACCTCAAACTGACCCCCGGCGGCGTGATTAAACTGGTCGATTTCGGGCTGGTGAAAGTGTTGGAATCGGACGAAGTCACGGTCACGGTCGTGCAAGGGCGCGGCACAGCCCTTTACACCCCCTTAGAACAATACGGCGGCGACACCGGTCGCACCGATGCCCGCAGCGATATTTACGCCTTTGGTGCGACCCTCTACCACTTGCTGACCAACCAACCACCACCCTCGGCCCGCGACCGGTTCCTCAACCCCGGCGTCTTCCGCCCCCCACGGGCTTTCAACCCCGAAATCAGCCCCCGCACCGAGCGCGCCATCCTCTGGGCCATGCGCCTGCACCCCGACGAGCGCCCCGAAAGCGTCGAAGCCTTCCGGGAAGCCTTGTTAGGCGGCTGGATGCCCAACTACGTCACCGCGCCGCCGGTGCCCGCCGCCACGTGGGCCGACCTCTTCGCCGCACCGGCCGAGCGCGTGCTGACGTGGGTGGCTATCTTGCTCGCACTGGCCGGCCTTGTGCTTACACTGCGCTGAGGGCGTCGCGCCCCCCAGTCATCACTTTCCCTCTTCTTTTTGCTGCTGGTTACGGCGAAAATCCACAAACCGGTAACCTACGCCCCGCTCGGTGAGGATGTATTTGGGGTGAGACGGGTCCTCTTCCAGTTTCTGGCGCAGGTAATTGATGTAAAGACGGACATAGTGGTATTCGTCGCGATACTCGTACCCCCACACACGCGTCAGCAACTGCTCATACGTCATCACCCAGCCTGCGTTCTGCACCAGATGATACAGCAGGCGATATTCGGTCGGGCGTAACTTGACCAGTTTCCCGTCCACCCACACTTCGCGCCGGTCGAAGTCAATTTTCAACCGCTCATCCACTTCCACCACGCCGTGCAGCGATCCCCGCACAGCCTGGGTGCGACGCAGAACTGCCTTGATGCGGCTGACGAGTTCCCGCGTGCTGAACGGCTTGGTAATGTAATCGTCGGCACCCAATTCCAGGCCGCGCACAATGTCTTCTTCTTCCCCTTTGGCCGTGAGCATAATGACGGGCACTTCGCTAATTTCCCGGAGCATCCGCAGCACCTCAAAGCCGTCACGGTCGGGCATCATCACGTCCAACAACACCAGGTCAGGGAAGCCTTCCCGCACCTGGTCGAGGGCTTCCCGGCCGTTGGCGGCTTCCAGCACCTCAAAGCCATCGTATTCCAGGTTGAGGCGGATGAACCGGCGCATCCGATCTTCGTCGTCCACAATCAGAATGCGGTAAGGGCGTTTTTGTTCTTCTGGCATAACAGATTCCATTTACTCCCGCACGAAACCGATAATCTCGGCTTCTTCGGCGCTGGGCATGACCTCAATCACGGTGACGCGGCTGAGGGGAAGGATAATGGTAGAAACTTCAGGGTCCAGATAGTGAATGTCTTTACCGTCCCGCCGCCGGGGGTTGTTGAGCACAATGAGGGTGTCTTGAGGGCCCGGCATTTCGTCTACTTCGCCAGCGATGGGTTCCTCGTTGGGGATGTGCAAGACAAGCGTCACGGCCATATGCTACTTTCCTTCCTCGGTAGAAACCGGTTGAATGAGCACCTGGAAAACCAGTTTGCCCAAGGCGACGATGTCGCCATGCTGCAGGGGGTGAGGGGTGTTGGGAAGAATTTTGATGCCGTTGACTCGGGTACCATTGGAAGACCCCATATCGGTGATGGTCAACCGGCCATGCGCATCCACACGCAAAGCAGCATGAAGACGAGAAACGCCCTGCTCATACGCGTTGTAAGCCGTCAGGTCCACATCAGGCACCACGGCCTGCCCTGAAGCCAACCGTCCCAAGGTCCACTCCTGGCCGCTTTCCAGAAAAATGCGCTGACCGCTTTCCACAAGGAAAAGCACAATGCGGGCGCCTTTGCCCGCCCCTTCAGAGCGGAAGTTCTCCGAGGTGGGCAGCCAGGTATCTTCGCCCACGGTCAGGTTTTGGGTGGTGGCAGGCACGTAAAGGGGCGCGCCGCATTCGCTGCAATAAAGCGCGCCATCGAAGTTTTCATGCTGACAGACCGGACAACGGATCATAAGCCTTCTTCCCTTTTAGGCGTAATCAGGGCGCGGGTGCCAAATTTGATGGCCTTCTCACCTGCTTCCGAGAGGGTGTGGGTCATGCGAAGCGATTCTATCTCTTTTTGAACCGTGCGAGCGAGCCGCGGTTGCCCGGCCATCAAAAGACGGCTTGCCAGGCGCTCAAGGCGGCGCGTGGCCCGGTCAACCTGGCCGCTTTTGGCTTCGGCGCGGGCTTTTTCTTGCAACCGGTAGAGGGTGAGCCTGCCCATGGCTTCGACCAACGCCGCTGGCGGGCTGGTCAGGTCAGCCTCGTCGCGCAGGGGCAAAGCCATACGGAAAGGCCGCTCCCACGGGGCAGCATGGCCGTTCAAGAGGCGGGCTCGCAATTGCCCCGTCACGATGCCGTGCGTTTCGGCTTGCAGGTCTTGCGGCTGCACCAGCAGTTCCAGCAGCACCTCCAGTTTGCCTTCGCGCGGCACGTACCCCCACACCATGGGCGTTTGCAGGGTGAGGGGCGCGGGGATAGGTGTCAGGCGAAACGCGTATTGCAATTCTACCCCTGCCCCCAGTTGAAAGTCCAGCCTCACCTGCTCGGCAAAGCGGTCGCCCATGCCGTGGAAATGGGCTTCCAAAAAGGCTTCGATGTCGCGGGTGGAAGTCACCAAATGGGCGCTTCCGCCGGTAATGGCCGTGAGTTTATCCAAAAAGGCGTCGTTCCACTTGCTGCCAAGCCCCAAGCCGCTGATGACAATGCCGCGCTGCCGCGCCTGTTCGGCCAGGCGATAGCATTTTTCCTCATCGCCATAAGTGTGGCCGTCGGTGATGAGCACGATGTCGTTGAGGTAGTCGGACGAATAGAAACGCCCCACCTGCCGGTAGGCCGCCTGCAGCCCGCGAAAGATTTCAGTGCCGCCAAAAGCGTCAATGGCCGCGATCTGCTGCCTGAGGAAATCCTTTTGCTGGCCGCGCGTGGCCGGGATGACCACTTCGGCGCGGTCGTTGAAAGTGACCACCGAGAAAATGTCGTCGTCACGCAGTTCGTCAATGAGCAACCCGGCAGCCCGCTTGACCGCCGCCAACCGAGCGCCCCCCATCGAGGTCGAGCGGTCCAACACCAGGCACATATTCAACGACGGTCGCCGCTTTTGCTGCAAAGCAGCAGCCGAAGGGCGCAGAGTCACCAGGGCATATACCAGTTGGGGCTCGTTGACCCGCAGCAGGCTGGCCCGGCTGGTGCTGAGGTGCACCAGCAACGGCTCCGGGGGCAGGGTGGCATCATATTCAGCCCGTTTCAGGCTGTCCGAAAGCACTTCATAGGCTTCCTGCACACGCAGGAAGATTTCGTGCGCCTGGGGGTCGGGGGCTACATCGGGGTGGTAGCGCCGCACCAGCGCAAGATAGGCTTTCTTAATCTCTTGCGGTGTGGCGTCTCGCGGCACGCCCAGGATCTGGTAATAGTCCTGCATCGGTGCCTCCCCCTACTTGCGTGGGAATTGGACCAGGATGACGGAAATGTTATCCGGTCCGCCACCCGCGTTGGCCGCCTTGACCAGTTCCTGACACGCCACGGCAGGGGAAGGCGCAGAAACGACAATCTGGAACAGGTCCTCTTCCGAAACCACGCCCCACAGGCCATCGGAGCACAGCATCAGGAAGCCCTGGCGCGGGGCGGGGGTGATAAACACGTCGGGGTCAAATGGCTCTGCCTGGCCCAAAGCGCGGTAAAGCACATTGCGTTGGGGGTGAATAGCCGCCTCTTCGGCTGTCAACTGCCCCAGTTCTTCCAGCCGTTTCACCAGCGAGTGGTCGCGGGTCAACACCTCCATCCGCCCATCGGGGAAAATAGCATAAGCGCGGCTATCGCCAACGTGGGCGATGGTAATTTGTTCGTTGAGCAACAAGGCCGCGGTAATCGTCGTGCCCCCGCCAGGGGCGTATTCCACCACTGCCCGGTGGGCACGGCGTACGCCCTCGCGCATCAGATCCATCAGGGCTTCTTGCGGCACTTCGGGGTTGACTTTGAAAAGCGGGCTGTGGACCGCGTCCATCAAATACTGGGCCATCGCGCGGGCCGCGACCTCGGAAGCCACCTCGCCGTGCTGGTGCCCTCCCATGCCATCGGCAACAACAAACAACCCAAAAAGGTGATCGCGCCCATTGGCGCTGAGGTTAGAAACCGTCGCGTAGAGCGCATCTTCGTTGTGCTCTCGCTGCAAGCCGGTGGAATACCCCAGGCCGACGTTCACCTGGTCGGGGCGCAACGGCACGCCCACGGTTTCCAGCAGGCTTTCCACTTCACCCTCTTCCAGGGGGCGGGTGCTGGCAACACCCGCGGCAGCATGGAGTTCCTCGCGAGGGATGGGCCGCGTAGCCTGCTCCGCTTCGGCTGGCGGGTTCTGCGGGCCGGGCTGCGGGGTGTGTTCCTCGGTTTGAGGGGGTGACGAGGGCTGCAGCCCCTGGTCGGCCTCCGGCGGCGATAGCCATTCACGAAGTCGCTCTACAAACGGCAATTTCATAAAATGCTCCTTCTTGGCCGTGCTTTTGGCCTGTGCCCACTGTGGCTATCGGTGCACGGTGTTGTTCCCCTGCATGCAATAATCGGCCCATGCCACCGGAATGTGGAGGGCGTTGACGCGCTCACAGGGGGGCACACCCTGGCCGACGTAGGCGATCATCCACAGGCCTTCCACCTTGGCGGCAAACCACGCGGCACCCATCGTCTCGCCAACCCTCTTGACACCGCCACGTGCGAAGCCGTCGGGGCGAATTTCACCAATGCTCATATCTACCTGGGAAGGCGGCCAGGCGAGGTAAGCCGCGAGGGCGTTGCGCAGGGCGGTGGCATCGTCGGGCGTTGGAGTCGGCGCTGGCGTAGGGGGCTGGGCCGTAGGAGCGGATGCCGTAGCCTGCCAGCCGGCAATTTGCGTGCTTTGAGCAGCAATGGTGGCCGGATAGTCGGGCGTCGGCGCCTGGTGAGTGAGTGCTGCCAGTTGCGTGGCAACAGCGGCCTGCACAGTAGCCTGCGTATTGGGCGTAGGCGATGCGCCGCCGCACGCGGCCAATCCCAGACTTCCTACAAACATCAAGAAGAACACAGCATATCGTTTCATCTTTTTCTCCTCATGAAGGAGGCTTGAAGCGCCCAGGCCTCAAGCAATCACCAAAGCGTAAAGACGGTGGTCGGTCGAGCCAAAATAAAGGACGTTGTTATAAATCACGCCCCCCCCGATGACCGGGCCATCGGTGGGGAATTTCCAGCGCAAGCGACCATTGTGCAGATCCAGCGCATACATATTGCCATCGGCTGAGCCGATGTAAACCACATCTTGATAAATCACCGGCGAGCCGGGCACCTGGTGCTCGGTTTTGAAACGCCACAATTCGCGCCCGCGTTCGCCATCGATGCAATACACATGCCCGTCGGCCGAGCCAACCACCACATAGCGATCCTCGACCGCGGGGGAAGAGACCGTCCCCTTGCCCATGCGGTAGCGCCACAACACCCAGCCGCTTTCCGCATCCAGCGCGTGGAGCACCCCGCTGAGGTCAGCAAAGTAGGCGGTTTTGGCAATCACCGTGGGCGAGGCCGTGATGCTGCGCTTGGCGCGGTAGCGCCACAGCAGTTTGCCGCGGAAATCAAGCGCGTAAAACTCGCCGGCCTCGTTGCCAAAATAGACATGCTGCTCACCCAACGCCGGGGTAGAGCGAATAGGCGCGCCGGATTCGAAAGCCCACACGCGCCGCCCGCTGCTGGCATGCACCACGTGCAGGCGGCCATCGTCAGCCCCAAAGAAAAGATACCCCTCCGACATGCGCGCCGAGGAATAAATAGGGCTTTGCGTGCCATACGTCCATGCCTGGCGGCCATAGGCGCGCACCACGGCATAGAATTTGCCGTCGCGTGAGCCGAAGTAAAGGTGCTTTTTGTCGGCCAGGGGGCGGGTCACCACCCCATCGTGAGTGGGGAACTTCCACAGCATTTCGCCATCGCTGGCCCGCAAGGCATACACGTTGGTGTCGTAAGAGCCGATATACACCACGCCATCGTGGAAAAGCGGCGTGCCGCGAATTTCGTCTTCCGCTTCGAAAACCCAGATGGGCTTAATGTCGCCCTGCCCCACCAACCCGGCCGTCATGCTATGCGTTTCGCCTTTGAGACTGGCGCTCAGCAGCGAGAGCGTTCCAGTCTTGCGGGCCACGGCCAGCAAAGCGGCTTTCATCTCCATCGCGCTTTGGAAGCGTTTCTCAGGGCTGTACTCCACTGCCCGCTGAATCACAGCCTCAAACTCGGGGGAAACACTGGGGTTGATGCTGCGCACTGGCCGCTCGTGGAACGAAAACGGCGGCTCAGAGCGCGGGTCGCGCCGCGTCAGCAGATGGTGCAGCGTCGCGCCCAGGGCGTAAATATCCACCAGGGGCGTGGCCTCGCCGCGATATTGTTCCGGCGGGGCATAGCCTTCGGTGCCAATCATCGTGCCTTTCTGCCCGGCCTGGAACAATTTGGCAATGCCAAAATCTACCACCATCAGTTTGCCCGACGCCGTCAGCATGACGTTGGAAGGCTTCATATCGCGGAAAATGACAGGCGTCGGCTGGCGGGTGTGAAGGTAATGGAGAACGTCGCACAGTTCAATGGCCCAGGCCAACACCTGCTCTTCAGGCAGGAAGCCCTCGGTGCTGTTGAGCACGTCTTCCAGGTCACGGCCGTTGATGAATTCCAGCACCAGGTAGGCCCGCGCATTGTGGGTAAAATAATCGTAAATGTGGGGAATCGCAGGATGGCTCAAACTGGCAATGATGTGGGCTTCCCGCTCGAAGTTGCGGAACATGGTTTCGCGGGTAGCCGGGTCGTTGGTCTGAATGTGCATTTCCTTGACCGCCACCAGTTTGACGATGTTGGGGAAATGCAGATCGCGCGCCCGGTAGACCGCGCTCATACCGCCCACACCGACAACTTCTTGAATTAAATAACGGTCGGCCAGCGCCATGCCTGGGGTCAGGCGATGCCCTGTTTCCGGTGGGGTTTCGGTTTCCAGTTTCTGGGTAATGCGCCGGGTTTCCAGTTTGTACCTCCTGATCAGGCGTGCGGCTTCCCTCCCTCGTGAAAACAGCCTTTGCACGCTGAATCACGGTAAGGTTATTATAGCCGCTTGCTGGAGGTTTTGCAAACTTTGCAAAGTTGACTTTTCCTTCCTCTCATCCTATACTTACTCGCGGATGGATGGACATGCCGCGCGCTGGCACGGCTGATTTCCCTTTGATGGATGGAGGAGGTACACCGATGGAAAACCGCCCCTGGTTCCGGCATTATGATGAGGGGGTGCCGTTCCACATTGATTATCCCCCTGTGCCGCTGTTCCACTTCCTGGAAGAGGACGCCCGGAAATACCCCAACCGCCCGGCTACGATTTTCAAGGGAGCGAAAATCACTTACCGGGAACTCAACGACCTGACCGACCGCCTTGCAGCGGGCCTCTACGACCTTGGCATTCGCAAGGGCGACCGCGTCGGTCTGTTCATGCCCAACACGCCCCAGTTTGTGATGGCTTACTTCGCCATCCTCAAAGTGGGTGGGGTGGTCGTTGCCACCAACCCACTCTACAGCCCCCGCGAAATCGAGCATCAGCTCAACGACGCGGGCGTAGAGTACATGGTGGTCATGAGCAACTACTACGAGCGCATCAAAGAGGTGCAACCCAAGACCCAACTGAAGCGGCTGGTCGTCACCAACCTCAAAGAAACCTTGCCGCCGGTTCTCCGCTTCCTCTTTACCCTCACCCAAGAGAAAAAGGGCGGCTTTCGCGTCACCTTGCGCGACAACGACGTGTGGATGCAGGATCTCATTGCCGCTCACCAGCCTGCCGACCGCCCCAAAGTCGCCGTAGGGCCGGAAGACGTCGCGCTCTTCCAATACACCGGCGGCACGACCGGGCTTTCCAAAGGCGCGGTGGCGCTGCACCGCAATCTGGTAGCCAACACTCTGCAAATCAAAAACTGGGTGCCCAACCTCGAAGAGGGCAACGAAGTCGTGCTGATGGCCATCCCGCTCTTCCACGTTTACGGCATGGTCTCCGGCATGTTGTTCGGCATTGCCTCCGGCGCCACGCTGGTCATGGTGCCCGACCCGCGCAATTTGAAAGATGTTTTGGGCAACATCCAGAAATACCACGCCTCGATTTTCCCCGGGGTACCCACCCTCTACAACGCCATCAACAACTACCCCGAGGTGGTGGCTGGCAAATACGACCTGAGCAGCATCAAAGTCTGCATCTCCGGCTCGGCCCCGCTGATGCGGGAAACCAAAGAGAAATTCGAAGCCCTCACCGGCGGTAAAGTCTTCGAGGGCTATGGCCTCTCGGAAGCCCCCACCGCCACCCACTGCAACCCTGTGCTGGGCGAAAACCGCACCGGCTCCATCGGCCTGCCACTGCCCGATGTGGATGCCAAAATCATCAGCCTGGACGACGGCAAAACCGAACTGCCAACCGGCGAGGTGGGCGAATTAGTCATCCACGGCCCGCAGGTGATGAAGGGCTACCATAACATGCCCACCGAAACCGCCAACGTGCTGCGCCAGTGGGAAGACGGCCAGGTCTGGCTCTTCACCGGCGACATTGCCTACATGGATGAAGACGGCTATTTCTACATCGTCGACCGCAAGAAAGAGGTTATCAAGCCCGGCGGTTACCAGGTGTGGCCGCGAGAAGTGGAAGAAGTCATCGCCGCCCACCCCGACGTGCTGGAAGTCGCCGTGGCCGGCATTCCCGACCCCTACCGCGGGGAAACCGTGAAAGCGTGGATTGTCCCCAAGCCCGGCAAGAGCCTCACAGCCGAGGAAATCAAAACCTGGTGCCGCGACCGGCTGGCAAAATTCAAGGTGCCCACCCACGTGGAATTCCGCAACGAACTGCCGAAAACCACTGTGGGCAAGATTTTGCGGCGCGAACTGGTGCGCCAGCACCTGGAAGCCGAGCAGCAGGAGAAAAACGGCTGATCGCCTCTCGCTTTGCCTTGACCAGGGAGCAGCCAACCAGGGCTGCTCCTTGCACTTTTTCCCAACGCCTGTCATTTGCTTGACGTAGGGGGCGGGGGGTGTTATCCTTGGTGCGCATCGGAGGCACGGACAACCGCAGCCAAAGAGCACTACCCAAGGCGGCGGCCGAGGGGCCGCTGCAAATTTTTTGTAAGGAGATAGTAAGCATGTCTGAACGTTACATCGGTACGGTCAAATGGTTCAATGCGACCAAGGGCTTCGGCTTTATTGGGCGCGAGGATGGCGAGGACGTTTTCGTTCACTATAGCGCCATCCAGATGGACGGCTACCGCTCCCTGGAAGAAGGCCAAAAAGTGGAATTCTCCATCGAGCAGGGCCCGAAAGGATTGCAGGCTGCCAACGTTGTGCCTCTCTAAACGACGACGCACATCCCTCAGCCCGTCTTCGGACGGGCTGTTTCGTTTTAAAGGGCATTGAAGCCAAAGCATTCCCACGACCGCACCGCAGCCCAAGCGCGCCGCTTCCTTCCTCACCACAAAACAGCCGTTTTTATGCTAAGATGAGGACACAGCACGCTGGATTCCCTGGTCTGATGATTCCTTCTCTGGAGGCGCATCATGCGTAAAGAAATCCGTTCCATCAATCCCTTTTCTGCCGGCAAAGTCGGCTGCCTGTTGGGCGGGCTGCTAACCGCCATTTTTGGCTGTTTCTTCCTCTTCCTGCCCATGGTCGCCATGCCCGGCCTGCTGGCATCTGCCGCGCCAGACCAATCGAGCGCGCTGCACATGCTGGGCGGCGGCCTGGTAGGAGCCCTCGCGATCTACATCGCCGTCATCCTCATCGAGGCCGTGGCGATAGCCGTCGTTTGGCTCATCGGCGCTTTGATTTACAACCTGGTGGCAAAAATTGCCGGGGGCTTAGAAATCGACCTCGACGCCGACTAAAAAACAGGCCTCACCGAGGGCGGCATCAGCCTGTCGGGCTTATAATAGCAGCATCCCGTTTCCAGGAGGCACCCATGCATCCTCGCCAGCGCCGCCTGCAAGCAGCATTGCAGCGCGCCCAACTGGACGCCCTCGCGCTCAACCCCGGCCCCTCGCTGGTTTATCTCACCGGCCTGCGCTTTCACCTCATGGAACGGCCCGTGGTGGCCTTTTTCACCGCCACAGGCCAGCAGACCATCGTGCTGCCGCGGCTGGAAGCCCCCAAAGTGGCCGACCGGGGGGATATTCAGCCTTTCTTCTACGACGAAGACCCCGCCCACTGGCACGACGCCTTCCGCAGCGCGATGGAGGCCTTAGGGCTTCAGCAAGCCCGCATTGGGGTGGAACCCGACCGCCTGCGGGTGCTGGAACTGCGTTTTCTGGAAGCCGCCGCGCCCCACGCGGTTTTCCCATCGGCTGCTAAAATCATCGCAGCCCTGCGGGTGAGCAAAGACGCAGAGGAAATCGCCGCGATGGAATACGCCGTGCACATCGCGCAGGAAGCCCTCACCGCCACACTGCAGACCTTCCGCGTGGGCATGACCGAAAAAGCACTGGCCGCCGAACTGGTGGCGCAGTTGCTCCGCCACGGTTCTGAGCCAGAATTGCCCTTCCAGCCCATCGTGGCAGCAGGCCCCAACAGCGCCAACCCCCATGCCGTGCCCACCGACCGCCCCATCCAGCCCGGCGATTTACTCATCATCGACTGGGGCGCCACCCATCAGGGTTATTTTTCCGACCTCACCCGCACGTTCGCCATCGGCGAGGTAGATGAGGAACTGGCACACATCGCGGCCATCGTGCAGCAGGCCAACGCCGCAGGGCGGGAAGCCGCCCGCCCTGGCATTCCCGCCGGCGAGGTGGACAAAGCCGCCCGCGGAGTCATCGCCGCGGCGGGCTATGGCGGCTATTTCACCCACCGCACCGGCCACGGGCTGGGCATGGATGCCCACGAGCGACCATTCATTTTTGCCGACAATGACGAGGCACTGCGCCCCGGCATGGTGTTCACCGTGGAGCCCGGCATCTACCTGCCCGGCCGCGGCGGTGCGCGGGTGGAAGACGATGTCGTCATCACCGCCGATGGCGCGCGCAGCCTGAGCGATTTTCCACGCGGCCTTCAGCGGCTGGGATAGCCGCGCATCAGCCCGCGGCGCGGCGTTTGCGCCGAACAAAGCACCACAAAACGAGCAACCACCCGCCCGCTTTAACCCATTGCCCTGGTCAGGCAATGGGTTTGATTTTTCCAGAAAGCATCAAAAAAAGAGGCACCAGGAACTCGCCTTCAGCAGCAACACGGCTGCCACCGCCCCCATGAAAACGCCCACCAGCAAAGGCGCCAGCGGCGGCGTGTCGGTTTCCAGCATGGCGACCTCGGGTTGCCGCGGGTCGTAGTGCACTTCCACCGTGCTGCCGGGAGCATAACGCGCTACCGCGGCTTCGGCCAAGGCTTTGTTGCTAAAAACCAACACCCCTTTAGGGCCTACCGATACCCTTCATAGGGCTTGCCCAACACACTGTAAGCGTACTTCACCACCACGAAATACACTTCAGGCCTGGATGCAAAAACGCGATGCATTCGAGAGCGAATTACCTCTACGGACTTCTGCACCTCCGCCTCGGTAATCGTGCCCACCGCGGTGGGCCAGCGGCGGCTTGCGCTGGCTTGCCGGCAGGTGTAACCATACCACCCCACCAAAGCGATACCAAACAACGCCAGCACGCCAGCCGCCGCCTGGGCCAACCACCAGCAGGAAGTCCCCATGGCAACGGCTCCGCTCAATCGACCAGCTTCGCCGCGCGCAGGGTATTTTTCAGCAGCATGGCGATGGTCATCGGCCCCACACCACCTGGCACCGGCGTGATGGCCGCGGCTATCTCTTTCACCTCCTCAAAGGCCACATCGCCCACCAGGCGATACCCCTTCTTCGCGGTGGGGTCTTCCACCCGGTTCACGCCAACGTCGATGACCACCGCGCCGGGCTTTACCCAATCGCCGCGCACCATGGCCGCGCGCCCTACCGCGGCGATGAGCACGTCGGCTTCCCGCGTCACCGCAGGCAAATCGCGCGTGCGGGAATGGCACACCGTGACCGTGGCATTACGGCGCAGGAGCAAAAGCGACACCGGCATCCCCACAATGTTGGAACGCCCCAGCACCACCGCGCGGGCGCCTTCCAGGGTGACGCCCGCCTCTTCCAACAGCACCATGATGCCCGCGGGCGTGCAGGGCACGAACAGCGGCTCGCGGCCTTTTTGCGCCAGGCGGCCAATGTTGAGGGGGTGGAAGCCGTCTACATCCTTTTCCAGCCGGATACGCCCTAACACCTTTTCCTCATCCAGCCCGGCGGGCAGGGGGAGTTGCACCAAAATGCCGTGGATTGCAGGGTCGGCATTCAGACGTTCCACCAGGGCTTCGACTTCCTCTTGCGAGGCATCGGCGGGAAGTTCGTAGCCAAAGGAGTTGATGCCCACCTGTTCACAGGCTTTGTGCTTCATACGGACATAGATTTGGGAAGCCGGGTTGTCGCCCACCAGCACGGTCGCCAGGCCGGGGCGGGGCAGGCCGTTTCCCACACGTTGCTGCACTTCCGCGGCAATCTGCGCCCGAATGCGCTCGGCAACGGCCTTTCCGTCGATGATTTTCGCAGTCATGGGGTGTCCTCCATCTCAAGCAAACGGCGGCGCAGCAAGTTGAGCACCATGTTGGTAGCCCAGTTAGGCGCCATTTGGGGCGGACCGCCGAAGTGGAATTCGCGCAATTCATCGCCTTCCGGGCGCGCCAGCACCACGTGGCAGCGATTGGCGCCCTCGGCTGGGAACAAACTGACGCCCACCGCCCAATCGGCCTCGCGCACATCACAACATGCCCGCGTGCGGGTCGCCAAAACCTCCGGCGAAAGCGGGTCGGCTTCCATTTTGCCGCCCAGGAACCCCGCGACGTGCCCCACCCGCTGAAGCAACAATCCTCCCAACCCGGCTTCCAACACCGTAAAGGTCAAGCCGAGTGCGGCAAACTGCTTCGAGAGCACGCTTTCCAGCGTTTCGCCATCTGCGCCGTAAATGCGGGTGCCGAGGCGGCGACGCAGTTCGGCTTCCACCTCGGCAATCATCTCCTGCGCGACTTCTTCGCTTTCGGCCTTGGCCGTGATGCGGATATCTACTTGGCCGGGGTGGGCGAGCAGCCCCACGGTGGGGTTGCTCAGGCGCTCCAGGTCGCCGATTTGCTCATCGAGCGCGCTTTCGGGCATCCCCGCGGTGTGCAGCACGCGGGCAAGGATGACACCGCGCAGGTTGAAGCGCCGCTGCAAATAGGGCAGCACTTCGTGGGTGAAAAGGTATTCCATTTCGCGCGGCACGCCGGGCAGGGAAATCACCACGCCGTCGGGGGTTTCCACCGCGAAGGCAGGTGCAGTGCCCACGGGGTTGTGAATGGCCTGCGCGCCCTGAGGAATGAACGCCTGCCGCCGGTTGTTTTCGGTGGGCTGGCGGCCATATTGGGCAAAGCGCTCCTGAATGGCCTTCCACAGTTCGGGGCGGAATTCCAGCGGCACGCCCACCGCGTCGGCCACAGCCTGGCGGGTGGGGTCGTCCACTGTGGGGCCAAGGCCGCCGGTGGTAATCACGATGTCGGCGCGGTCGAGGGCTTCCCGCACGGCCTGGGCAATGCGCGCCGCGTTGTCGCCCACGGTGGTGGTGCGGTAAAGGTCAATGCCTGCGTCGCGCAAGCGGCGGGCGATGTAGCGGCTGTTGGTGTCGACAATTTCGCCCAGCAACAACTCGGTTCCGATGGTGAGAATCTCAGCACTTGGCATAAAAACTCGCTTTGGGGTAGTCGGGTAGTCAGACAGTCTGGTAGTCAGATGGTCGGGGGTCAAACGACGTTGTATTCCTCGATGAGGCGGCCTTCGGTGAAGCGGGCGAGGTCGAGGGTGGAGACGTCGACCGTTTTAGCCTGGCCGTCGAGGATGATTTCGGTCATCAGTTTGCCCGCCACCGGGCCATGCATGAAGCCGTGGCCGGAGAAACCGGCGCAAACGTAGAAGCCTTCCACCGGCGTTTTGCCGAAAATCGGGTGCGCGTCGGGGGTGACTTCGTAGAGGCCCGCCACCCGGGAAACCGCGCCGGCGCGTTCCAGCAGCGGGAAGCGCTCGATGGCGGCCTCCATGTGCACCAGTTCCCAATCGGGGTCCACGACCTGGCTGAAGCCGGGTTTTTCGTTGGGGTTGGACATGCCAGTCAGCAGCCCCTCGCCCTCGGGGTGGAAGTAGAGGCTTTGGGCAAAGTCAATCACAAAGGGGAAGTCGGGCGGCAGTTCCAGCGGGGTGGTGGTGAGCCACTGGCGGCGGATGGGGTCAATGGGGATCTCCACACCCGCCATTTTGCCGACAAGGCCGGCCCACGGCCCGGCCGCGTTGACCACGATGGGCGTGGCAATGGTGCCGCGGTTGGTTTCCACGCCCACGACCTTGCCGCCTTCCACTTGAATGCCGGTCACTTCCACATCGGTGAGGGTCTTTGCCCCCAACTGCCGCGCCCGCTGGGTATAGCCCATGACCACGCCGTTGGGGTCCACCAGGCCGTCTTTGGGGTTGAAGGTCGCGGCCAGTGCATCGTCCCAGCGCATCATCGGCAGGCGCTTGCGGACGTCGTCGCCGCTCCACCATTCGGTGTTCACGCCCAGGCGGTGCTGCAGGGCAACCACTTCCTTGAAGGTGGCGACGTCTCTTTCGTTGGTGAGCACGAAAAGGTAGCCAATTTGGCGGTAGTCAATGGGGTAGCCGATCTCCTCGGGGAAGCGTTCCAGCATGGGCAGGCTTTCCAGCGAAAGGCGGATGTTGATTTCGGTGGAAAACTGGTAACGCACGCCGCCTGCGCAGCGCCCCGTTGCGCCGAGGCCGAAAAACGATTCCTTTTCCAGCAGCACAACGCCTTTCTGGCCGCGCGCCGCGAGGTGATAGGCAATGCTCGCGCCCATCACCCCGCCGCCAACGATGACGATTTCGGCAGTTTTTGGGAAGTCGGTCATGGAAGCCTCCAAGGGAAATTAAGAGTTGCGAGTTGTGAAAACGCCGATGCACCGGACACCGGAACACTTGACACTAAGACACTTAAAACGCCACTTCCTTCCCCAATCCTTGCGCTTTTGCGTTTCGCAGCGCGACTTGAGAAGCCATGGCATCCTGCACGGCCACGCCTACGGACTTGAAGAAGGTGATTTGGGCTTCGCTGGTGCGTCCGGGCTTGCGCCCCAGCAGAATTTCGCCCAGTTCGGCGTGGATGTGATCAGCGGTGATGATGCCCGCTTCAATGGGCTGAATCAGGTCGCCGGCTTCGGCCAACACGGCTTCGCGGGAATCCACCACCACCAGCGCCCGGGCCACGGTTTCGGGCGGCACCTCGGCCATTTCGGGGGTATAGGCGCCGATGCCGTTGATGTGCACGCCGGGTTTGAGGTCGGCGTCATCAAAAACGGGCCGGGTGGCGATGGTCGCGGTGCAGATGACGTCCGCGTCGCGCACGGCTTCCGCAGGGGTGGAAGCCACGCGCACATCGCGCGGCACGGGGCCAAAACCGGCCATTTCCGCGGTAAAGGCCTCGGCGCGCTCGCGGCTGACGTCGTACACCCACACGGTCTCGATAGGGCGCACGGTGCACACGGCTTCGGCCTGGGTGCGCCCCTGGGTGCCCGCGCCGAACACGGCAAGCACGCGGCTTTCGGGGCGGGCAAGCACATCGGTGGCTGCGCCCGAGGCCGCCCCCGTGCGCAGGGCCGTCAGCGTGCCGCCCTCCAGTAGCGCGAGGGGGCGGCCGGTGTCGGGTTCCAGCACCAGCACCGCGGCGTAAATCGTGGGCATCTCGCGCTCAGGGTTGTGGGGGAAGACCGACACCACCTTGACGGTGAGGGCTTCTTCGGCCTTTCCGCCGACATAGGCCGGCATAAACAAACTCACGCCCTCGTGCGGCGCGACGGGCAGCGAAAGGCGCAGGGGCACCTCGGCTTCCCCCGCTGAGAGCGCGCGGTAGGCCGCTTTGACGGCTTCAATGGCAGCAGACATGGGAAGGGCTTGGCGGACTTCTTCGGCGGTCAAAATGAGCATAGGCTTTCTCCCAACAGTTACGGGGTGGCGCCCCCCCACGGCCGGTCAGCCAACCGGTTGAGGATGGCAAAAGTGCCTGCCAGGCTGGTTTCCGGGTCGGCCAGGCCAAGGGCCAGGGCTCGGTCACACAAGGCTTCGAAGGCATAAGCATCCCACCAGTTGGAATGCATCAACGCGATATCGCCGCGGTGCAACGAGTCGGTAGACTGCTTGATGGCCGTCACAATTTTGCCGAACAGCGGCTGCTTGAGGGCTTCCTCCGGGCGGTCGATGGCATGATACTCGGTGAGGAGCGCGCCGTCATCCCATGTCCAATCAACCAGTTTGTAGCCCAGGCTGGTGACCACCCGGTGCACCCGCGGCGTATTTTTGCCCGCGCCAAAAGGAATGCGGAAATAGGGAAAACGGTCTTTCATCATCCGCAGGTAGTCGGTGCCCAGGGCGTTGGCCAGCGCCTTTTCCCAGTTCAGCAGTTCCTCGGCGATTTGTTTGTCGTCCAGATGGGTAAAATACGGGTGGGAATACGAGTGATTGCCGATGATGCAGCCGTTTTCCACCAGCACTTCCAGCAGGTTTTCGCCGTCGAGGTCGGCAAGGATGTGCAACATGCGCCCCATGGGGAAAAAGGCAATCGGGCACTTCTTGCGGCGAATGACGGCGGCAATGCGGGAAAACGTCTCCGAATAGCCATCGTCCACGCTGAGCAGCACGCCAAAGCGCGGGTCAATGGTGCGGATGTGATACACGCCTTCCGGCAATCCGCCAGCCGCAGCGCGCGCCGTCAGCCGCGGCCGGGGAGCAACCACAGCCGCCGCGCCCAGGGCGCTTAGTTTGAGAAAGTCTCGGCGGGAAAGGGGCATATTGCCTCCGAAATGAGATAAACCCGGTGGGCAATCACGACAGCCCCACGACTTTACCGGTCTCCAGATCGATATCCACGTTCAGGAAAGCCGGGCGGGTGGGCAAGCCGGGCATGGTGCGCATTTTGCCCACTAAGGGGTAGAGGAAGCCCGCGCCCGCCGAAAGGCGAATGTCGCGAATCGGCACCCGGAAGCCACGCGGCGCGCCCTTCAGCGCGGGGTCGTGGCTGATGCTGAGATGGGTTTTCGCCATGCAAATGGGCAGGTGGGCGTAGCCCAGGCGGGTATATTCCGCAATGCGCTCTTCAGCCAGGGGTTCGTAATCCACCCCGTCGGCGCCGTAAACCTCGCGGCAAATGGTCTCGATTTTCTCTTTGATGGAAGTCTCGAGGTTGTAAAGGAAGCGGAAGTCGGAAGGCTGTTCGGCAGCCCGCATCACGGCCTGCGCCAGAGCCACCGCGCCTTCGCCGCCTTTTTCCCAGTGCTCGGCCACCACTGCATCGAACGCGCCGAATTCCAGTGCCGCCTGCCGCACGGTTTCCAGTTCGGCAGGGGTGTCGGTGGGGAAGCGGTTGACCGCCACCACCACCGGCACGCCGTATTTGCGCGCCACGGTGATATGATGCTGCAAATTGACCAGTCCCTTGCGCAGCAGGTCGAGGTTTTCCTGGGTGTATGCCGGGTCGAGGGGCTTGCCCGCCACCACTTTGGGACCGCCGCCATGCATCTTCAGCGCCCGCACGGTGGCAACCATCACCACCGCGTCGGGCACCAGACCAGAATAGCGGCACTTGATGTCGAAGAACTTTTCCATGCCGATATCCGCGCCGAAGCCCGATTCGGTCACGACGTAGCCATCGGGGCCGACCAGTTTGAGGGCGATGAGGTCGGCGATAATGGAACTGTTGCCATGGGCGATGTTGGCAAAGGGCCCGGCGTGCACGAAAACCGGCGTGCCTTCCAGGGTCTGCATCAGGGTGGGCTTAATGGCATCTTTCATCAGCACGGCCAAAGCCCCGGCTACGCCCAAATCCTCAGCAGTAATGGGTTCCCCGTCGCGGCTCAGGGCCACGACCATGCGCCCTAAGCGGGCGCGCATGTCGGCCAGGCTGGTGGTGAGCGCCAGAATCGCCATGATTTCGCTGGCCACGCTGATGTCGAAGCCGGTGCGGCGGGTAAAGCCCTTTTCGTCGGGGCCGAGGCCGATTTCGATTTCCCGCAACAGGCGGTCGTTGGTGTCGATCACCCGTCGCCAGGTGATGGTCTCAGGGTCGATGTCCAGCCGCACCAGGCGGCGCCGTTGCTCAGGGGTCAGGTTGTCCAGGTCGTCTTCGGTGATGCCCAGTTTCGCCATGCGGTAGCGTAGGCCGCGCGCGACCTGGCGTTTACCGTTCTTGACGGGGAACAGGCGGCGGAACAGGGCTTCGTCGCTCTGCCGCCATTCATGGAACATGCGGGTGTCCAGCGCGGCGGCGAGCAGGTTGTTGGCCGCGGTCACCGCGTGGATGTCGCCGGTGAGGTGCAGGTTGAAGTCTTCCATCGGGATGACCTGCGAATAGCCCCCACCGGCTGCGCCGCCTTTGATGCCAAAAGTCGGGCCCTGGCTGGGCTGGCGGATGCAGGTAAACACCTTTTGCCCCAAATGCGCGCCGAGGGCCTGGCTCAACCCCACCGTGGTGGTGGTTTTCCCTTCGCCGAGGGGTGTGGGGGTGATGGCCGTAACATCAATGTACTTGCCGTTGGGCGCGTCGGCCAGGCGTTCCAGCACGCTCAGGCTAACCTTGGCCTTGTAAGGGCCATAGCGTTCCAGTTCGTCGGGCAGGATGCCGGTTTCTTCGGCAACCTGGGCGATGGGCTTGAGGGTGGCTTCCTGGGCAATTTCGATGTCGGGCGGCACCGGGAAACGTCGTTTGAGGGGAGTAGGGGTAATTTTGGCAGACACGACAACCTCACAGGAGGGGAAAGCGAATACGCGCTTCAATTATAGCCTGCTTTGGGCAGGGTGGGAGAGGAAAAGAAAAAGCGCGACGAGAAAGTCGCGCTTTGGGTGCAAAAAGAAGCATGGCAGCAGGTTCAGGAGACAAGATGCGCCGCACCGCCTGGTTGGGCGACCAGCACGTCTTGCACGCCAGGCACAGCCAGCAGCCTACGGCGCACGGTTTCAGCCGCCGTCTCGGGGCAGAGCACGTGCACATTCGGCCCGGCGTCGATGGTATAAGCCACCGGCAGCCCATCCTGTTCACGCCAGCGACGGACGGCGTGCATCAGCGCGACCGTCGGTGGTTCCCAATAAAGCAGCGGCGGCTGGGAAGTCTGCATCACGGCGTGCATCATGTGGCAGTCGGCTTCCACAATTTCGGCAAAGGCGGCAAAATCGCGCTGCAAAATGGCTTCCCGGCACAGGTTCAGCCGCCGGGGGGCGTCGGCCACACGCACAGGCTGGTAAGGGCTGGTCTCGGCCAGGCGGTGCCCGCGGCTGGAGCCGACCGCCTTGTGGCCCGCGCTGACAATGGCAATGCAATCGGCCAGCGCCCAATGCTCCGGCGGGGCGATGCTTTCGGCATACGAATCCTCATCGGAAGCCCCCGCGTGCCATTCCACAAAACCGCCCGGCACCGAGCGGCTGGCCGAGCCGGAACCCAGGCGCGCCAGGCGGCTGAGGTCGCGCTCTGGCAGCGTCAGCCCGGCGGCAGCGGCTGCGGCCACCGCCAGCGCGGCAAAGGCCGCCGCCGAAGAGGCCACCCCCGCCCCCGTCGGGAAGTTGTTTTCCGAGCGCACTTCGGCATACCATCCCATCGCCGACCAGGCGCGCACGCGATCCAACACGCGGCTGACGCGCGCCAGCGCCTGCCCTCCCACCGTGCGCCCGTGCAAAACCAGGCGGTCGCTGCCCAAATCGGCGCGGAAGGTCACCGTGGTGCGCGTCACCAGCCCGCGCAGGTTCATGGAAAGCGAGCCGTTGCTGGGGATGCGCTCTTCGTGGTCGCGGTTTCCCCAATATTTGATGAAGGCAATGTTGGGATGGGCTTCGGCTGTGGCAGTGTAGGCATTCATGGGGGGTATTGTACTACATGCCCCTTCCACAACAACAAGGGGCGGCCCAAAAAGCCGCCCCCTGGCAAGCCCATACCTTACCGGGCAATCAACACCGGGCAAGGGGCCTTGTTGAGCACCTTGTGGCTCTGGCTGCCCAGCAGCAAGCCGCTGAGCGCATGATTGCCCCGTGCGCCCATCACAATCAAATCCACCTTGCGGTTCTCAGCCACATCCAAAATCGCATCGGCCGGGCGGCCCTCGATCATCTCGGTCTCGACGCCGCCAGGCACCTCACCGATAGCCTCCGTGGCCTGCTCCAGAATCTCCTGCGCCTTGCCCAGGCGGGCGGCCGCGGCTTCTTCCCAGAACGGCTCACCAAGATAATCGGGAATGGGATCAAAAGCAGCCACTGCAATCACATGCGACCCCAACTGTCGCGCCAGGTCGCCTGCCAACTGTGCTGCTTTGATGGAATCGTCCGAACCGTCCACACCCACCAGAATTTGCTTGAACATGGTTCCGCCTCCTTTTCTGCACTGCCGGTTTCGCTTGCTCTACTTTCAGTATAGGGCGTTTTGAGAAACAATGCGTTAGAAAGGCGTTAGAACTTTGTAAGAACGCCCCCGCGATGTGCTAAACTTGACTTCAGGAGGTGCAGCGATGAAAATCGCCATTCTCAGCGACACCCACGATAATGTGCAAACCTTAGCGCGAGCGCTGCCAGGTTTGCGAGACGCGGATGTCGTGCTGCATTGCGGCGACGTCTGCTCGCCTTTCACGCTGAAGCGGCTGGCCGAAGGTGTGGCTGGCAAGCCAGTGCATCTGGTGTGGGGAAACAACGACGGCGACCGGCGCATGCTGGCCGAGATTGCCGCGCACGCGGGCAACGTCCACCTGCACGGTGAGTTTGCCGACTTCACCTTGGGCGACCTGCGGGTGGCCATGAGCCACTACCCAGCGGTGGCGCGTGCGGTCGCGGCAAGCGGGCAATACGGGCTGGTGTGTTACGGCCACGACCATCACGCCCATGAGGAACGCGTGGGCGCGACATGGTTGCTCAACCCCGGCGAACTGGCAGGGGTGCTCACCGGCCGCGCCACCTGGGTGCTGCTAAATACGATTACAGGGAAAGTGCACTGGCACACGGTGTAACCAGCGGGGCGCTCAGCCCGGTTTGACCTCAGCGCCGCCCGCAACCCCCACGGCCCAACCGCGAGCGGCAACGCCGCTTTCCCGAAAAGCCGCGGCCATCGCCTCGGCCACAGGGGTGGCATCGTCGAAATGCGGCGCAAAGGCAATCAGGCCAGGCCCTGCGCCGGAAAGCCCGGCTGCCACCGCCCCTGCCTGCAGCGCCGCGGCCAGGGCAGCCTCAGCCCCCGGAATGAGCGGCAGGCGGTAAGGTTGGTGCAGCCGGTCCTGAAAGGCCAACGCCAGCAAATCGGCCTCGCCCCGGCGGAATGCTTCGGCCACCAGCACGCTATGGCCGATGTTGAAGACCGCATCGGCCATCGGCACCTCGGCGGGGAGCACGCGCCGCGACGCTTCAGTACTCAACGATACCGCCGGCACCACCACTGCAATCCAGCGCCGCCTGCGCCACGCCTCGGCAACCGGCAGAGATTGCACGTGCCAACCCCTTTCCGCGGCTACCGAAGCCGTCAGGCCGCCGTAGAGCGAGGGCGCGACGTTGTCGGGGTGGCCTTCCACCTCGGCAGCCAGGGCAAACACCTCGGCGGGCGCGAGCGGGTTGCCCAAGACCGCATTGCCCCCCAACACGCCCAACAACGCCGCCGACCCGCTGGAACCCAGCCCTGATTGCAGGGGAATGCCGTTCTCACAGCGCACGCGCAGCCCCCGGGGGAGGGGTTTCCCCACGGCTTCCCACACACGCCGCGCAGCCCGCAGCACCAGGTTGCTCTCATCCACAGGCAGGCGGCCCGCGCCTTCCCCCTGCACCGTGATTTCCCAACGGTCGCCTTCCAGGGTAAAAACCGCGGTATTCCACAAATCCAGCGCCAGGCCAAGCACGTCGAAGCCCGGCCCCACATTGCCGCACGAAGCAGGCACACGAACAATGGACATCATCTTCACCTTTCCCAATCAAGGGCAAGAGCGCCATCACTGCCGTCGCCGATTATAATCGCAGGGTATAATGGGAGCAAGCGCATCGGCGCACAAGGAGGACGCGATGCCTGATGAAACTTCTCGCAAAGCCCCTGAAAGCAGTGTGTGGCTGGTCATCGCCCGCGAAGCGCGGCTCGTGGGGCGCTTGATTTTAGACCGACGTGTGCCCTGGTACCTCAAGCTGCTGCCCGTCGGGGCGGCCATCTATGCCATTTCGCCGGTCGATTTACTGCCCCTCAACCCGCTGGACGATGCTGCCGTGGTCAGCCTGGCGTTCTACTTTTTCGTGGAACTCTGCCCCCCGGAAGTGGTGGCAGAACATCGCCAGGGCACGAAAAACCAAAAAGTCGTCCGTGGGCAGTGGCGAGACGCGGAAAAAGGCGAACACCCCACTCAGGAAACCTGAGCCTCGCCCCCAGAAATCCCTCCCCGTGTTGTAGCCAACCCGCGCCGTTTATCATGCCATCGAAAAACCCCTCTCCCAGCGGAAGAGGGGTTGGCGTGAGGGCGCAAAAGCCCAAAGCGCGCTTTTCGCACGCCCAACATTCCAGCCCAGGGGGAACTCAAGAGATGCTGGCTTCCTGCACCGCCTGAGGAAGCGCCTCTTCCTCGCTCGCGTGCCAGAAAAAGCGCCAATAGAGGAACACCGCCACGCTATAAAAACTAATCGTGCCAAGGAAAGGCAACCCAAAGCCATAGCGGTCTTGCAGCCAGCCGGAAACCGTGGGGCTGAAGGCCCACCCGAAACTCCACGAAAGGCTGACCAGGCTGGCCACAGTCGCGCGGGCGCTGGGCTCGACGTGTTCCATCACAAAGGTTTGATACACCGGCCCGCTCATGTTCATCAGCGCCAGCCGCACCAGGTAGGCCGCCGCGCTCACCCAGAACCACGGCGCAAAGCCCAACAACGCCAGGAAGGGAATCGAAAGCCCTTGGGTGATCACCACCAAAGGAATCTTGCCAATACGGTCGGCGATGGGCGGCGCAATCAGCAGCCCTACGCCCATGGCCAGCGCGCCCCAGGCAAACAGCGATCCGATGACCGGGTCGGGCTGGTGATGGACTTCGCGGAAGAAGAGGTTCATGAACGGCATGATCAGCCCAGCGCCGATGGAGGTCAGCAGCATCGGCAGGATGAGTTTGGTCAGCAGGGCAGGGCGTTTGGCCGCATAGGCAAAGGGGGCAAACAGCGATTTGTCTTCCCGCGCCAGGCGCTGGGGGCGCAGGCGGGTCAACGGCAACAAGGCGGTCAGCGAGAGCAGCGCCACGACAATCAGCGCCCCAGCATACGCCTGGGAAGAAGTCGGCGCAGCCCCGCGCCACTGGGCCACCCACGAAGGCAGGTAGCCGCCGATCCAGTTGCCTACAAAGGCCGAGGCCATCTGCAACCCCGACCCGAAACTGAAAAGGTAGGTGCGTTCTTCCTCGCCGCTGTTTTCCATCAGGAAAGGCGCCATCGTGACGCCCAACAGGCTTTGCGCCACACCGGAAAGCGCGTTCATCGCGTACAGC
Organism: Chloroflexota bacterium; assembly: GCA_011322445.1. Taxonomy (NCBI): domain Bacteria; kingdom Bacillati; phylum Chloroflexota; species Chloroflexota bacterium. The sequence continues at coordinate 49,232 of DRMV01000018.1, forward strand.
ATCGCCGTGGTGGGGAAGAGCACCATCCCCAGCACGGCCAGGCTGACCGTGCCGGTGCCGATGAGCAGGGAGCGTTTGCGCCCCAGCACATCGGCCAGGTACCCCATCGGCAGCGCGGCAATCAGCGCGGCAAGGCTGCTGGCGGTAATCAGCCGCCCGACCAGCGCATTGTTGTAGCCCAGGCTGACAACGTAGAAGTTGAACAACAGGCGGAACACGCCCATTGAAGCACCTGTGAGCACCACGCTCAGCAGGTAAAGGCGCGCATTCGGACGAAAAGCCTGCAACCGCTCACCATAGCGTTGCAGGCTTTGTTTCACTTCTTGGGGCAGGGAGGAAACAGGCCTCATGGTTGTGTCATTCCTCAGGGGGCGAGATGTCGTGTCGGGGGATGGCAAAAGCCTGCAGTTGCGCCCACAGGGCTTCCAGTTGTTCGGTGCGGGCAGCATAACGCCGCTGGCGGCCTTCCACGGTGAGGTACACCAGCCCGGCCAGCCGCAGCACATGCAAATGGTGCACCACGGTAGGCGGGCGCAGGCGCAGGCGGCGCGCCAGTTCCGTGGGCGTGTGGGCGCCTTCGGCCAGGTAGCGCAGGATGCGCAGGCGGGTGGGGTCGCTCAGGGCCTGCAGGCCGTGGAGCAGCGCGTCGGGCACCCCTTCGCCGGGCACCAGGGAAGCCCCTGCCGGGCGCGCGCCGAACACCAGCAACCCTTCACTTTCCCCTAACCGACGAAACACCACCAGCGGGGAAAGCCAGAACGAGGGAGCCAGGGTAAGGTGCGTCATGGTTTCGGCTTCGGGGAAGCGTACACCCTGGGTAAGGGCAAGAAGCAGGTCGGCAAGGGGAAGCCTCGCAGCCTGCTGACGAGCCTGAGCCACAGCCTCGGCCAGCACCGGCCGCAGTCGCGCCTCTTCTTCGGCAAAGAATACATGCAGGTAGGCCCTCAAGGCACCGAGCAGAGCCTCACCAAAGGCTGCAGCCTCGGCCCACAGGTTCAGGCGCTCTGCCAGAGCGGCCTTGCGCGGCGGCTTGGGTAGGGTGGCAAAGGCGCGCTGGAGGGTGCGCAGGTCGTCGGCGTTCCATGTGCCGCGGCGGGCAACCGAGAGGAGCACTTCCCGCGCCTCAGGCGGCGTGTCGGCGGCCAGGAAAACCTGCGTCAGCCGTTCCTCCGCGGGAATGGCGCGCAGGGCATCCAGGGCATCTGCCGCTTCCTGGCGGGGCAACGTCGCAACCCAAGGGAAGGGCAGCATCAGGGAAGCGGCGAAGCGTTCCAACGTGCGGCGGTGGGGCTCTGGCAGGCGCGCCCGCACCCCCGCCGCCCACGCCCGCCGCAGGCCGAATTCCTGGGGGCGGTGGAGTACATGGATGCTTGCAAACAAGTCATAGGCCGTGCCGGTGTGCCAGGTCAGGCTCGCCATAATTCGCCTCCGCGATTAGATTATAGTCTAATGCTGCGCCGGAAACAAGGATTTTGCAAGCACCAGGCCGCTCGAACGCCCCTAAACGGGACTATTGTCCCACCCCCAAAAAAGGCGTGCCCGAGGTGAAAGCCTGTACAATGGGGTTACCAGCGGGCATACCCTACCCCTTGGAACCTTGTGTGCTTCCTGAAGGAGGTCGAAAATGAGTCAACGACGCTATGTATGGTTGCTTCTGATAGCATTTTTGCTGGGTGCTTGCGCCATCCCAGGGACGACATCCTCTTCTGGCCAAAGCACGCCGGCTCAAGCCCACACCCCCGCGGCCGTCGCCACCCAAACAGCCGTGTCGAACACCAGCGGCGAGGTCAAAAGCGGCACGTGGGAACGCGACGACCCCAAGAACGATCTGCTCTCGTGCTCGTCAGGCGACCCGGTGCCCGCCAGCCAGTCTTCCCGCCTGGGCTCGAAAATTTACGTCGACGTGGTGCACGCCACTTTGAAGCAGATCTCTCTAAAGGACCCCACCGTGGCAATCAAAGGGAAAATGTGCGCTTACCAGATTACCCTCGACTACGGCCGCCCCATTGATACCACCGGCCTTTTAGAGGGTTCGCTCGTGTTCACCGGTGGGCGGGTGAGTGTGGAATACACCTTCAACATCAACAACAACAAATTCACCTGGGAAGGCACCGCGACCAACACCGATAGCCATGCCGCCATCCACCCCGACAACTTCCAGGATTTCGGGATGGAAGTGCAAGGCAATACCCTCGTGCTGAGCATCCCCTGCCACGCGGTGCCGCGAGCCGACGACCAAACCGAATGGCACCTCACCACTTTCAACACCAAGAGCAGCGGCGGGCGGTGGTACTGCGACGAAGTAGGCAGTGGCATGTTGCCCAAGCCCAAAGTGTATTGGGACGGCAAAACCGCAATGACGATCAAAGACGCCCCCGACGACATCATGGACCTGACCCACAAGACCAACAACCTGCCGCTGAACGATGCCGACATCCTTGAACTGCAAACCTCGCTGGCCCCCCGGAATGCCCCCGTAACGATGCAACTGGCGAGTTTTCCGCCCAATGAAGACCTGTTCACCTGGCGGGCTGTGCTGCGGATGAACATGTCGCTGGTGGGGCCAGGGCAATTGCTCTGCGGGCGAGACGAAGATGGCCGCGCGGGCTTCATCGACCCCAAGAGTCTCGCCCTGCAACCCGACAACGGGCTGGCCACCTTCCAGGCCACGAAAGAGGGACCATCCTGCACCTTTGCACCGCCCACCTTCGCCAAAGACGGCTGCATCATCGTCAGCGCGGATTTCTACCTCAAAGACAATACCACCAAAATCCAGTACAAAGACCGCGTCAACGGCGCGCTGCTGTGTTACCAGCAAAAGTGAGCCGGAGTCTCCCCAAAGGCCACACCCCCAACCTCGGTTGGGGGTGTTTTTTTTGTAAGCCCTCAGCACACCTCACAATGGGCAAAGAGGTGCGGCGCCTCGCCAGCGCAGCGCCCCCCTCAAAAATGCCCCCAGGCACGCCCAGACTTCAGTTTCTGCCTTGACGCCATCGCCGCACCGTGCTACCCTCAAAGCAACCGTTGCTTCCCCTCTCGAGGTGACCATGTTCTGGGATTTCGTACTGATTTTCGCGCTCATTGCGCTGAACGGCTTCTTCGTTTCGGTGGAATTCGCCGCGGTGGCAGCCCGTTACCATCGCATTGACGCGCTGGCGCAACAAGGCTCTGGGGCGGCGCGCATCGTGCGGGTATGGCTTTCCAGCCCAGCCGAGCGCGACCGCCTGATTGCCGCCACGCAACTCGGCATCACTATCGTCAGCCTGGCATTAGGGGCAGTGGGCGAAAAAGCCTTCGAGAGCGCGCTGGCGCCTCTCGTCCACCAGGCTGCTTTGCCGCCCGCACTGAGTTTTTTGCAAGGGATACTGCCCAGCCTGCCCCTGCTGCTTTCCCTCACCATTGTGACCAGTTTCCATGTCGTCTTTGGCGAACAGGTGCCCAAAGTCGCCACGCTCCGCTCGCCCGAAACCTTTGCCCTGCGCGCGGCCTACCCCATGCGGCTGTTCGAGACCACTTTCCGCTGGTTTGTGGATATGCTCGACTGGGCAACCCACTTCACCTTGCGGTTGCTGGGCATTCCTGAAGCCGATGCCACCCACGGCCACCTTTCCGTCGAGGAACTCAAACACCTGGTGGAAGAAACGCCGCCAGCCGATTTGCAGCCCGAAAGCAGCGAAATGCTTTCGGCCGTACTCGATTTCGGCGAGTTGCTGGTGCGGCAGGTCATGGTGCCCCACACCGACATCATCGCCGTGCAGGCAGCCACCCCTCTGCCAGAGATTATCCGCCTGTTTTCCCGCCACGCCGTCACCAAATTCCCTGTTTACGGCGAAGACCTGGACGACATCGTGGGCATTTTGCACATCAAAGACGTCGTGCGGCTGTGGGGAAGCGAAGAATTCGACCAGCGCACCGCGGGGGACCTGGCGCGCGAGGCGCTTTTCGTGCCCGAAACGTTGCCGGTCATTGACGTGCTGCGCCGTTTCCGGGAAACCCGCCGCCACATTGCCATTGTGGTGGACGAGTACGGCGGCACGGCCGGGTTGGTTACCCTGGAAGACCTGCTGGAAGAAATCGTGGGCGAAGTGAGCGACCCCTTCGATGAAGCCACCCCCGAAATCCAGCCTCATCCCGACGGCACGGCCATTGTGGACGGCCGCGCGCTGCTGGAAGAGGTCAACGAAGCCCTGGGGCTGGACCTCACCACCCCTTATTACGACACCATCGCCGGCTACATTCTCGACAAACTGGGGCGCATTCCTGCAGTGGGCGATGTTGTCGAAGAAGACGGAGCGCGCCTCACCGTGCTGGCCATGGACGGTCTGCGCGTCTCTCGCCTGAAGATCGAGCGCCTGCCCGCCGACGCCGACGAAGCAGAGGAAGACGCCTCGCAGGCAGGGTGAGGCTTCCGCTGTCCCTTGTTGAGCCTTGCTCATGCACTACGCCGAAATTGCCGTTCACGAACCTAAAATTCAGGGCGTGTTTCACTACCACATTCCCCCCGAACTGGCCGAAGCGGTGCAGCCAGGGGCAGTGGTCGTGGTGCCTTTCGGCCAGCGGCAGGTCTATGGCGTGGTGCTGCGGCTTTTGCCCACCCCCGCAGTGCCGGAAACCAAACCGGTGCTGAGCGTGCCAGCCCCCGAAGTGGCGCTGACGCCGCTGCAATTGCGGCTGGCCGAACAAATTGCTGCCGACACCCTGGCCTCCCTCTCGGCCTGCATTGCCCTGATGCTGCCGCCCGGCGTGCTGCAGGCTGCCGACACCCGCTACCATCTCACCGCCGAAGCCCCTGCTGCTGACGCCCTGCCGCCCGACCTGCACGAGACCGAGCGCCGCCTGCTGGCCCTGCTGCACACTCGCGGCCCGCTGCGCGGCCGCCAGTTCGACCGCGCCCTGCCCCGCCACAACTGGCGCGCTGCCGCCGCCCGCCTGCAGCGCCGCGGCTGGCTGGAAAGCGAGCCGGTGCTGCCTAAGCCTCATCTTCCCCGCAACACCGTCCGCATGGCGCGCCTGGCCGTGCCGCAGGCCGAGGCACTGGGCCTGCCCCTGGAGCACCTTTCGCGGCGTGAAGCCACGGCCCGACGCCGCCGGAAGGTGCTGGAAGCCTTAGCCGCCCAAAGCCCCCGCGAAGTTGCCGCCCTGCGCGCCGAAACCGATGCCCGCCCCGGCGACCTGGAAGCCCTTGCCAGACTCGGCCTGGTGGAACGTTACACCGAAACCCGCCGCCGCGCCCCCCTCGCCGACCTGACCGAACCCCCCCCCCCCGGCCCCCCCCCC
>DRMV01000019.1 GCA_011322445.1 Chloroflexota bacterium
ACATACCACCCTTCGCTGCCATCAGGCGACGGCGCAGAAGCGGTCAAGGCTGGGGCAGTCGTGTCCACCTCGACCGTTTTGCGCCAGGAAGTGCTGTTTCCGGCATTGTCCGTCGCTTCACACTCGACGACATGCTCTCCGTCGCCGGTCACATTCACCGGCGGCGTCTGCCATGCCCCCCCGTCTATTCGGCATTCTACCGAAGCCACCCCGCTTGTGGCGTCTTCCGCACTTGCGCCTATCTGCACCGGTGCGGTCACAAACCAGTCATCGTCGCCGTTCGGCTCAGGCATGGAGGGCGTGAGCGTCGGCGCGGTTGTGTCTATCTTCACCGTCACCCGCTGTGAAGTCGTCGTATTTCCCGCCACGTCCTCGGCTTTGAAAACGACCGTATGGACACCGTCTGTTGACAAATTCACCGTCTCGCCGCTTTGCCACGTTCCGCCGTCCACCTGGTACTGCACTGAAGCCAGACCGGAAGCGGCGTCCGAGGCATTGGCCGCGACCGTCACAGGGGAGACATACCAGCCGTTTTGCCCCATTGCGCCGCTGGTCGTAGGCGCAGCAGTGGGCGCGGTGGCATCCACCTTCCACGAAATCGTGTGCGCCAGACTGCTGTCCCCCCAACTGCTTTCTGCCCAATAATCTGTACTCTCGGCCCCATCAGGCAAAGCCTTGTCACACGCAGGTGAAGCGGTATGGGGTTGGCACACATATCCCCACTTGGAAGTCTCTATCGCCGTGATGACATGCCCACTCACGGGTTCACTGGCAGTGAAATGGATGTTTGCTCCTCCCCGGCACCACCCGTTGTCGCCGGGAGTCGCGCATTGCAATGTGGCGTCTGCGGTCGCATTGGGAAGCGTAATCGTCTGTGTTTCGTCCTTGGTGTAATAGTTGTTTCCGCCGTTCCGCAAGTCATTGCAAACGAAGGCAGAGCACGTGGGGTGATTACTACACTGGTCGCCGCAAACATTCAACCCCGCGCCGCCGGGGAAAGAGCATATATAGGCGTCGTCGTAATAGCGGTAAACCTTAGTGCACCCCGCCACCGTTTTCGTGCGGTGCGCCGGGCCGGTGTAATCCGCCATGACCGTAGCGACGCCCAGCGTCACGACGAACAGCACGACAATCAACAACCCTCCATAGGCCAGCCTGAGAGTCTTTCGTGCCATAAAACGCCTCCTCGACTAAAACACACCCGGCAAGAAGCGCGCTGGGGTGGATTGCCGATAGCGGTCGTATTCTGCAACCAGCCGCTCTTCCCAGCGGGTTCGCACGCCTATCACCACCCCCAGCATTGCTACAATCACGAGGTTGCTCCACGTGGGGGAAACGCCCAAGACCGCCAGCCACGTCAACATTTCGCCGGTATACATCGGGTGCCGCACCCAGCGGTATGGGCCGCGCACGACCAGGCCGCGGTCGGCGGGGGCGACGCCAAACGCTGCGCCCAGGCTTGCCATTGCCCAGATTGCCAGGAGCAGCCCTGCGGCGCTCACGCCAACAGCCCACAAGGGGCGACGCCCATCCGTCCGCAAAGCCAGCGGGAGCAGCACCGCCCCCCAGGCCAGCAGTCGCACACCAAGGGGGGCTTCGGCCTGGGGCTTGCGATGGACGAGGATAAGTACCCCTGCCAGGAGCGCCTGTACGGCCACAAGCGCCCCCAGCACCCCACCGCTTTGCGCTTCCGCGGCGGCCAGCACCGCAGCGAACAACGCTCCCAGATAATCCAACGCGCGCACTAACCGCCTCCAAACGCAGCGCCCAGCGCCAAGAGCAAAGGCATCATCACCGCAACCAGCATGGGTAGGAAAAAGAAAAGCGTCACCGGCCCAATCAATTTGTTGCTCAATTGCTCGGCTTGCCGGAGCACCTTGGCGCGATACTCTCGTCCAAAACCCTGCGCCACGGCAAACATCTGCTCGGCCACATCCGTGCCCTTGGAAGCGGCCAGGTCAACCTGAGCGCCAAAAGCCGCCAGTTCTTCCAGCCCCCACTCTGCCAAACGCTCCTTCAACAGCCCTTTGGTCGGCGGGCGAGAGAACAGCACACGTCCCGACCGCCGCGCTTCTTCCAGCACTTCCTGGAAGACATCGCTCACCGGGAACGGCAATGCAGCCACGCGTTGCAAGGCGTTTTCAGGCGAAACGCCCGCGCTCATCTCAGCAGCCAGCAGCGAGGCCACTTCGGGCAACGACCGCCTCACCGCAGCCTTGGCCTCTCCTGCCCGCTGCCGGAGCACGGCCAGGGGGAGCGTGGCGCCGTAAAGCAGCACGAGGGCGGGGAGCAACGGAAGCGCCGTTACCACGACCAACCCTATCGCCATGAGCACGTAGACCACCGTCTTCCCCACAATTGCCGCCAGGCTTTCGTCCTTGTAATAACCGCCCACGCGCGCCCAGCGATATTGCAAGCGAATGGATTTGAGCGATACCCCCCACCTGTCCAAGACGCCTTCGCCGATTTTGTCCAAAGCGCCTGCGCGCCCACCCGCGGCGTATTCTCCCAACCGTCGGGAGGTGGCGCGTTCGATAGACCACCCGCGCAATCCCAGGAAAACCAAAACCGCTGCCAAAAATGCTGCGCCAAGGGCAACCAGGTTGTACATCTCTGCGGGGATTGCCATCACACCGCCTCCTGAAGCATCTTCTTGACCACGATCATCCCCACCGTCATCCAGACGATGGAGACAGCAAACATCGTTTGAATCACAGGGGAGTTTGCGTAACCGCCGTTGGTCATGCCTACCATCATCAAAAGCGTCACGCCCGCCAGGATGAACAAGGTACCCTGGGCGCTGGCGCCCTTGGCCCGGGCCGTGACGCGCGCGTCCAGGACGTCGCTCAGGCTGTCTGCGGCTTGCCCAAACGCATCGGCGAAACCGGAGCCGCCCGTTTCGGCCAGCCGCCCCAAAAGCACCACCACCACGCCCAGAGAGGGAGAGAGCACCATTGCCTCCTCCTGGGCTTCTGCCAGGGCCTTGCGTCCACGCTGTTGCAAGGCTCGCGCAAGACGCTCCACCCATGCGCGCAACGGCTTCTTGGGCACCAGCGTCTTGCTCACCTCCTCCAGCGCCACGGCGATATTGGGGGTGGTCTTCACCACCGCATTCATGCGGAGTAGAAACATCGGGATTTCGTCTTCAATCTGGTTCTGCATCGTGCGCCATTGCTCCGTGACCCATCCGTCGAAGAACAGCGCGCCGGCTACGACGCCGGAAGCGCTCACCATCCAACTCAACCCAACCATCCGCAGCGCGGCCACAAATCCCAGCCCCGCAATCACACGCCCTGCCCACACGGCAGCCGTCTCCCAGCCTTTCACGTCAATGCCCAGGCGTTGGAACGCCACCCGCACACGATGACGCTTCGAACCAAACACGACCGTTTCCGCTGTGGTCGTCTCGCCGCTAAAGGCAGCGAGGCGCTTTTGTGCTGGCTTCATGGCCTTGCGAGCGGCCCATACGATAAGGTGATAGGCCAGCACCGCCGCAGCCGCCCCAATCAACAAAGGGCGTAAGTTAGCAACGCGATAAAGCAATTCCCGAACGTCCATCATGCCACCGTCCTTTCTACGGTGATTTCACCCAACTGCTCCTCGCCGTTGGCGTACAACCGCCGGAACTTGACGTTGCCGCCCACCAATTCGCGGTTGGACACCTCCCACACGCCGATGATGCGCCTGCGGCGGACGCCGTCTTCGTCATCCGCCCACCCCACCTGCACCACCACGTCGATGGCCTGGGCGAACATCGCCTTGGCCGCCTCGAAACGCACCTGGCGGTCGGTGAACATGATGACGCCCATCCGGTGGACGGCCTCCTTAGGGCCTTCGGCGTGGAAGGTAGACAAGCCGGGATGGTCGGACATTTGCGCTCGAAACAGCGCCAGCGCGGCGTCGCCGGTGCGGATTTCCCCCACGATGAGCCACTTGGGGGACATCCGCATGGCGTCGTCCACACCGTCGGCCAGGGTATACGGCGGCACGTCCGAGCCCGGCGGCGATGGACGCGCCTGGATGGTGACCACATGAGGGTGGTTCATCCAAATCTCTTCTGGGTCCTCGATTTTCACCACGCGCTTGGTTTTGGGAATGCCGTTGGCCAGAGCGGAAAGCACCGTCGTCTTGCCTGTGGCCGTGCCGCCAATGACTAACAGCCGCAGCCCCCGCCCCACCGCTTCCACCAGTCCCATGATGACCGGCTCCGGCGCCACACGCCATTCCACCAACTGCCGGGGCGGCACGGGCTTGGGTTCGTACAGCCGGATGTTGACGCTGGGAAACCCCAGCCCCGGCGCAATGACGGGGTGCAGGATTTTGATGCGCGCGCCGCCGGGCAGGGTCTCCGAGCGCGGCAACCCTGCGTCCACGCTGGGATTGGCTTCGGAAACCGCCCGCCCCAAGGGGGCAAGCAAGGCATCCACCGCGCGCCAGGTTTCTTCCAGGCCGAGGTCGTCGCGCACCATCTCGAAATCCGGCGCGCCTTTGCGGAGCACCCACAACTGGCCATAGGGGGTGATAGCGATTTCGGAAACCTCACCCGGCGCCAGGAATGGCTCCAGGAAGCCCAAACCGCCGATGCGCGCGGCGACTTGCTGCGCCATCGCCTGCACCAATTCGGGAGAAGCCGTCCAGCCGTTTTGGTTCAAGATTGAGCGGACGGCGTTCTGGGCGCGTGACAGCAAAGCCGCGCGGTTCCGCATCTCGTCCAGCGAGAGTTGGCCTAACATCGCCGCGGCCTGCTGAACCACCTCCCCCTGCTTGTCAGCAGGGAAAGTTTGGACAACGGCATCCCAACCGGCCATAGGTCACTTCCCCTTCCGGATTTTGATGAAGCCAAGTTTGATCGCCTTGCCGCCGCGCCCGCTGGCCTGCCGCGCGCCGCCGAAGAGCATATCGGACAACTTGTGTACAGGCCGCGCAAAGGCATCCGAGGCGTCCAAAGCAGGCCGCCCCTGGTCTTGCGCCACAGGCACATCGGCTACATACGGCACCACCGCGGCCACCGGCGGGAAACCGGAAAGCCCCAGGTTCTTGGCCGCGGCGTCCGCGGCCTGGTGCCATTCGTCAGGGGTCAACTGGCCGCTATCCCGCATATTGAGCACCACGACCACGTTGCCTGCGGCAATACGGTGCTGCCCCGCGGCGCGCTGCACCACCGTGCGATACGCCTCCACCGACGCCCATGCGTCGGCCAGGGTCGCCCTGGCCACCAGCACGAGGGTATTGGACGCGGCGACGGCAAAAGGCGCAACGCCCCCGACCGGCGCATCGAGCACGATGGCGGCATAGTTTGCATAAGCCGCGGTCGTGACCAACGATTGCACCGAAGCGCTGTCGTCCTTGGGGAGCGACGCGGCTCGCGCTTCGGAAAGCACATCGGGAAAACCGGCCAGCACATCCAGGCTGCCCACTTGCTGCAGCGCGGCCTGGAAGCCTTCCTGGGTGGGGTTCTGCATCCAGTGGGTGAAGTTGGGGTCGGGTTTCAGCCCCAGGTGCAGCGGCAACACATCTGGCGCGCCCAGCCCTACCAACAGCGCCCGCAGCCCTTTACGGGCGGCATCCAGCGCGAGCGCAGCGGCCAAGGTACTGCGGCCTGTGCCGCCGGCGCGATTCCACACCGTGATAATGCGCAACCCCGCAACCGCCGTACCGCCGGTTGGGCGTCCCCCGCCCCACATCTGCGGGGCTGCAGGAGCCTGACGCCGCAGAGCCAGGGCATCGGCGTACATCCGCCCCGCCAGTTCGACCAGATTGGCGTCGCCGCGAAAAGACGCTTTCACCGCAGGCTGGCTGCCCACCTGCTCCACGATTTCCTGGGGCACGTCGGGCGGCAGGAAGACATAGACCGCCGAGCTCACACCCGCCAGCGCCTGCATCAAGGCGTCGGGGCCGGGGTAAATCGTCGCGTCCAGCAACACGATTTCGGGATTGGACGCCAGTTTGACCTTGACGTCCTGCGGGTCGGTGGCATAACTCACCACCCGAAAACGGGCGTCCGAAGCCAGCGCGGTGTACCACACATGGGTGCGGTCGGGAGCGCCCGCCAAAAGCACGGTGACGGCGTCAGCGCCGTTGTTGCCTGTCGTCGTCCAACCCATCACACACCTCCTTACGGCGACGGCGTCGCGGCGGGCGTGGGCGTGGGCATCCCCGGCTTCCAGCCCTCCGGCGTAGGCGTGGGCGTCGCCGTGGCAGGGAAAACGATGAGGTCGGGAAGCCACAGCCCCGACGATGTGAACTTCTTAGCCCCATCGCCCATCCGATACAGATACAGCGTGGCATTGCTTGCACTGGACAACGCCGAAAGCAACTCCAACGCGTTGATTTTATAAACCTTGTCGGGTGCATTGGCAGCCCCGAAGTCGTACACCACAGCCTGCATATCCACCGGCACGGCTACGTTGATCACACCCTCATGGGCGCGCTCTCGGTAGGTCGTGGGCAATCCGTTCTCAGCGGTAGGCATGGCCTGAACTTCTTGCGGGTCACGCGCCACAAAGTCGGGGTCAATATAAGTCACCCGCAGCCCTTCGATCATGGCTTTGCTGAACGTGCCCTGGTGGGCCATGTCGTTGCTTTGAATGACGGCCACCACGCCCACCTTGTCGCCGATGCCCAGCGTGCCGCCCAACCCGGAAGCATCCACCACATGCAGCCCGATTTCCCGCTCGTCAGGCGCCAGTTTCACGGTTTGCCCGATGTGCGCTTGCCGGATGATGTCGCCCGCGCTTCGGGCAACCGCCAGGGTCTTCCCTACGGCCTCCCCGACGCTCGTAAACGCATCCGCGGGGATGGCCGATTGCGGCAACTGCTCTATCTTCAAATCGGCCTGGGTCAACGTATGGCCGGGCATCAAATCGCGTGCCGCCACCACGACGTCCGCCTGGGGCGCGGGTTTGAGCACCGCCAAAGCGACAAACAGCACCACGACGGCGCCTACAATGGCTATCAAGTTCTTCTTGCCTTTCATGCAGCGTCCTCCTGACGATTGGGGGTTGTGAGTTTCAAACCGTCGACCAAAGCGGCGACGTTCTCCAGCGTCTCGGTACGCCAGGCCAGCACCTCCTGCGTGCGGCTGTCGACCTCCAACACCAGCGCCAAAGTTATCGGGCGATTAAGCCATTGCCGGGCAACCTCCGCCCAGTCTTTTTCATCCGTCGTTGGCATGGTTGCTCTCCTTGGTGGGTGTGGGTGTACGGGAAGATACCGGCAAAGGTATCGGGGTGGGCAAAGCGCTCCACCACCCCGGCGTCGCCGTCGGGGTTGGCGTGGCCGTAGCCAAATGCGCCGCGCCTCCGTTCCCTCCACCGCCGCGGGGAACGACGGCAATCAAGACCAGCGCCATAGCAAACAGCGCTACTGCCATCCAAATATGCCTTTGCTTCATGTGCGACCTCCAAAGCGTTCTGCAATTTCGTCGTCTGAGGGTTCCTCCACATCCAAAATCAACGGCTGGAAGACCAGGGGCGCCTGGTCGAGCCTGTCCATGCTGTACGGGAAACGCCCCATGACCTGCCCAATCCGCTGATAAGCCAGAAAATTGCGCCAGGTTTCGTCTCGGAAGCCCTTGGACGAGCGGGCAAGGGCTTCCAGGGTGAGTTCCTTGTCCTTCGGGTTCTTGACGAACCCCACCACCCAGTTATTGCAAGACGAGATGATGGCATCGCTAATGAGGTGGGGGGCCTGGGTACAGAAAGCCATCCGCACCCCATGCTTGCGGCTGTCCACGGCAAAGTCGGAGAAAATACGGAGATGGGCGGCCTCTTCGTCCGGTGGCCCGGCAATGCCGCCCAGGATCTTGTTGGCTTCCTCGAAGACCAGGAGAAGCATGTTCTTGGTCTTGCCCTGAGTAGCGCGGTACCAAGCCATGTCCATGTAAAGATGCCACCCCAGCCATGCCAGGATGAACGCTTTGAGTTCCTCGGAAGCGAACATACCGCCTTCGATGACGGCCACGCCCCAGGGCGCGGCCAGGTCGCCCACATCCAGCGCGTCGTCGCCCGCGCCGAACATCTCGGCTGCACTGCCCTCGACCAGGTGACGCAGCCGCTCCAGGATGCCCTCGTAGATATTGACCAGAAAATCCGACCGGCGTTTGTACGCCACCTCCTGAAGTTCACGTTCCAGAAAGGCATACAGTTCCGGCAAATCCGACCGCCGACTGCGCCACCACGCCAGCAGGTTGCGCTTCAGTTGAGGCACCTCGGCGATAGGTGTGCCCGCGGTCATCTCCACCAGGTCGGCCTCGTCGGGCCGCACCTTGCCCCACTTGGGGTCGTTACGCACCTCGCGGTCGTTGACCAGCACGCCCGTATCCAAATACACCTGCCGCAGCGCCTTGCGGAGCACTTTCTTTTGGCGACGCTCGCCGAGTTTCTGCACGCCGGTGAAGATGTCCACGAAGGCGTCCATCTGGATGGATGGCGGAATGCCCTTGCCGATTTGCAAGGGGTTCCAACGCAATGGACGGGGCGCGTCCGGCCAGATTTGCTGAATGTCCACATGCCCTTCCAGGCCGGGGGCGTTGAGCAGTTTGCGCCACCCCGCGCCGAAGTCCAGCACCACGGCGCGGATTTTCCACTGCTTGACGGCCTCGTACACCATCCGCTCGGCGGCCACAGATTTGCCCCAGCCGGTATCCCCCACGAAAAGCGTGTGGAAAAAGCGGGACTTGCTCAGTTTGACGGGCGCGGTGGTAAGGTCGCCGGTTTCGGGGCTGAACTGATGCCCCAGCACCACCTCGCCGTCCATGTCGGGGTAGAACGACACGCCGGTGGGAATAGGCGGCACGGCGGCCACCAGCGTACCCTCCTCGAAAATGCCGGGGGTGGTAAACGCCGCCACCCTGTCGGGGGGCAGCATGGTGCCGTACTTCGTCCACAGCGTTCCATCGAAGGGGTCGCCTTTCCCGTTGGCCGGGAGCATCCAGGGCAGCATGGCGATTGCATGCCGCCGCAACGCGTCCGCGTCTTCCGGGTCAGGCCGCACGGTGAGGATGGGCGTCGGCACCTTCGGGCCGTGATACGCCTGCGGCGCGAGGGACTGCGCAGCCCGGGCGCCCTTCTCGCTGCCCGTCAACAGCAGCGCAGTAGTCATAAAGCCCCCGTTCTGGCTGGCTTGGTTAACCTCCGCTTCCACCAAACGCAAGACCTCGGTCAACCGCGCCGCAACGTCGTCCTCCAGCCGCCATTGACGGCTGACGCTGACGCCGGGCATCAGGCTTGTGGAAAGGCCAAAGCCCGCCATTTGGCTGGCCGTCAGGTTACGGACATCCGACCACGTGCGCGCTTCCTGATGCGTTTGCCCCCACCCCTCCTGCACGCTGTCGGTAGCGCCGCGTGTGTCCGCGCTGCCCTCGGTATGGCTGCGCGAGGCGGTGTTGGTGATGGTGACGGCGGTTTGCTGCGACGTGCCGTGTCCTTGTGTCATCGCCGTACCGTCGCTAACCGCGTGGCCGAGGTTCCAACCGTCCGTTGCCGATGTCTCGGCATGGAAACCGCCCTTGGCCCCAGCCACAATGGCGCTCACGTCCAACTGGACATTGGCGCCGCCCCCCACGGTTTCGGAATGGGTTTGGCCTGCCATGTTGGTTTCGGTGTGCGTCTTGGTAACAGACTGCTGCCAGTTCTCCCCCGTGCCGCGCGTGACGCTCACCGAGCGGCTTCCTCCCACCGTGTCGCTCACGCTGTCGGTGTGGGAAACCTGGTCTGCGTGTCCCCTACCCCACGAATGCTGCGCGCCGTCCGTGACGCCGCGCCCGTCCGTGTGCCCTGCGCCTTTTCCGGCGCTGACGCCCTGACTTACTGCGGCCATGATAGGCAGCGAAAGGCTGAAGCCAATTCCCAAACTCCCCTGTTGACGGGAAGCCGCCTGAGATGCCAGGCGCGAGACCTGCATCAGGCTTTCCGTCAACTTGCGCCGCGAGAGGCGCTTGGCGGTCACCTGAAAGACGAAACTCTCCCGCAGCTTGGCCATACCGCGAAACAGGATTTCGTTTTGCTCTGCCGCCAGGTCGTCGGAGGTGGGATTAGGCAATTCGCCGTCGCGTGAAACGATACCCCGGCGCGTCTTACGCGGGTCGGGGTATCCCAACAAAGCCAAAAGCACCGTCTTCTGGTTGGTGACGAAATCCACATACCAGGCCACCCACTCCCGTTTTGGCGGGCGGGTCTGCGACTGGGGGTAATTCGCCAGCACGGCCTGGACGGAAGCCAGCCGCCGCTCCGCCTCGCACCCGGCGCTTTCGCGATTTTCCCCCTCGCTGGTCGCGCCGTACATCTGCACAATGCCAATATGCCGCGGGTGAAAAATTCCCAAGGCCAGATAGACGAAATCCACCTGCGCGTCGTACAGCCCGCGCAAGGCGGCGCTTTGTTTGTCCAGAAGGTCGTAATCCTCACGGGCGGTTATCGGCAACGCGGTGAGTTCTGCAAGGGCAACGGCGCGGTAGAACCGACGCCCGTCCTGAAGGATACGGAACCACAAATACCGCACCTCGCCGTTGTTCGTCGTAATGCCGTTGTCCAGGATTTCCAGCATAAACGCCTCCAACGCGGGCCTTAAGGCCAACTACCCCTTAACCCGGGCCTTAAGGCCTCCCGCCTTTCATCGCCACTTCGGGAGCCAATCTCCAAGCGCCACAGCAGCAGCGGCGGCGCTCACCAGCACAGCCCAGAGGGTATGCCCTGCCCACAACAACATCGCGGCGACGCCGCCCAACCATCCCAAAAGCAAACCGGACTTGGCTTCCATACGGCCTACTCCTGTTTACCTCGTGTGCGCACGGTAGTGACCAGGTCTTCCGGCCTGCCGCCCGGCATAGGCGGATGCACCCACAAGGCTTGTGCTGCCAGAGCCAGGAAACCCAACGGGTAAGCGTAGACGGCAATCTTGATGATAGCGTCCAGATAAGACGCTCCCAACTCGGCGCTGTGGAAACCGCCGAGCGCGGTGTAAAGCGCAAAGCCCAAGAGCATCATGCCGTACAGCCCCAGCGCGCCCACCATGCGCCAGGATAGGGTATAGGGGTTGTACCTCTCCACCCGCACCGCCACGGCGCCCACCGCGCTCATCGCGGCGACCATGAAAGCCAGCATAGGCGGGGAGAACAGTACGCCCAGGGAAGCCAGGGTGGCAGCGGCCAGGGCATGGCGACGCTGCTCCTGCGGAACAACGGTGGAGACGTAAAAGGCCGCCGCCACAGCCAGCAGCACGGCGATATGGGCCGCCAACACGTACAGGCTCACCAGGAACCCGTTGAGCACCCACACGAAAGGCAGCAAGAGCGTCCGCATCATCCCTCACCGGTGCAGCGTGGAAGTGAACACGGCCACCTGGAACGTCCCCACTTGCAGGTGAAACGGGCGTCCTGAAGAAACCTCCGTGCCGCTGGTATAGCCGTCCAGAATGAGGTTGTAGGTACCGGGGTCTGCGACCTGAACCCGCTTGACGAGAAAACGCCAGTAGTAGGTGTACCCGCTCACACCCTTCTGGGCCTGGGGCGGGTTGAACCACCACCACTCAGGGCGATGGAGATAAGCGCCGGGATAACGGATGCCCAACGAGCCGCGGGTAATCCATTCACGGGAATCCTGAGAGAGCGTCGCGGTGGCCTTGACCCAATTCGCCGTTTCAGGAAGCGTGACCTTATGGCGCACGCAATCCGTCCAGGTGTAAAGCTGGTAATACGGATTGTTCACAGTATTAGGGTCATGGGACACCCCGGACGGGCACCCCTGTCCGGTACCGTTGGGGACATAACGACACTCGCTCCGATGCACCGCCTCATACCAGATATAAATCGTCGGCTCGATGGTGAGCGTAAACTCCAAATCAGCCCCGCGCTTCTTGGGGTCTTGTCCCACCACCAGCGGATAATTCGGCGCAACCGCACGGCCGGTACCCAAAATACGACCCTGGTGCACCTCCGGCGGCGCGCACTCCGAAGGCGGCGGGGGCGGCGGCGTTGCAATCGCCGCCAGCGCCTCCGGTGGGCAGCCCCCAGGCGCAAACTGGCAACTGTCAGGGGTGTAAAGCAAAATGGTGGTGTAGAGGGCCTTGTCTTTTCGAGATCTGTGCCAGAAAAATTTCAAAAGATGCCACACATCCCCCCAAGGGCCAAACGACCAGCCGCTTTTTCGCCCCCGGATCATTTCGTCGGCGAACTGCTCCGGTGAAACGTAGTCGTCCTTGATTTCGTCCCACGCGCCGGTGGCCCGCAGCATGGCGGCAACGGCGTCTTTGGCGTTCCCCAGCAGGCCGCCTGCGCCCTGCACCTGGCTCCCTAAGCCGTTCTGCAAGTAGGCGCTGGCGTCTTTCAACCCCGATTCGTCGGCGTTGAGCGCCATGAAGAACAGCGTGGTTGCCGAGGGCATCACCACCGTGTTACCGTTGGCTGCGACGTAGACGTGGTATTCCGCTTTGCCGCCAAATATCTTCGGCACCCAGTCCACTTTTTCCGTGACCACGCCTTTGTCTACGACCGTGGGGAGCATTTTCCCGTTCTTGTCGAATATCTCTCCCCACAGGTAGTTGGTCTGGCCGGTGTCGCCGCCTTCCCCGCCGTCCGCCAAAGCGGTTTGGGGAAACACGGAGGCCAGGAACGCCAACAACGTGAGCCAGCTCAGTATGCGCTTCATGGACACGCCTCCAGCCTACAGTGCGAAATGGAATTAAACAAAAACGGCGTCTCCCTTTCGGGGGACGCCGCGAATTGACGCGGTTCTCCCACGGGACACGCCTTTCGTGCTCGATTGTAGCCAAACCGTGGGACTTTGTCAAGCGCGCATGTGCTTTTTCTGCGCCCTTTCAGGGCGCATTCGCCTTTTTTCTCCCCCCTTCCCCCTTTCAGGCGGCCAAAACGGGGCTACTTACAAGTAGCCCTGTTTACCCCTGCACGAAGAGAACACTAAATACCCAATTCCAGCTGCTTTTTTTTCTTAGGCCACCAAAAACCCACTATAGAAAACACTTGAGGATGCGATGCAATGTTCCCTAAGAAAAAATAGAGATCCTTGTCTGGTCCACATATCTTGTGGAGTTTGTCAATGACTTTCTCGACAGCCACCTCAGCTGAATCGCCTCGTTGACGCAAGTTGAAGTAAAGTGCATCAACTTCCCAGTCCAAAACGCTCATCCGGTGAGTAGAGCATTCGTGGTCATCACAACGAAATGTAATTCGAAACCGATAATCAGGGGGACGTAATGGTTTCACTGTATGGTCTTTCCCGAAATCCAATGGGAGCTCCATCTGTTGAATAGCTTCCTGATACTTTGCCCAAAATCTTTCTTGTTCTTCATCGCTGTACGGAACAGCCTGAATGTCTAAGATCTCTTTGGGTTTCACCAACCCTAACGAGGTTTTGTCTTTTCTTTGTTTGAGCTTCAAGGTTTCAACAGAGGAGAAAATATTCTCTGGGTTCATTACCCACCTTGCCCTTGCATCCCAGTTCCCCTTTTCAGAGGGTATTGTCCCTAAAACTCGGATGTTACTATACCGGATCTTATAGCTTTCAGGACGGGGGTCTGAAGGTGCTTTCATCACTTCTGCTTCAATCCATTGATACTTCTTGAAAATTCTTGAATCGTCCATATATCGTAACGGAACAGGGTAAATCCGTACAAGACGACGAGTATCCTCAAATACCCCACCAGTGCAAACTATTTCGCGATATTTCTTGCTAACTTCTGGACGAGTCTTCCCCCATATCAAAATGCGACGCCGTTGCCACCTTTCCATCATGTTCCTCCTACTCCACTTTTACGAGGTCGATATCTGGCATTGTAGTTGTCAACCTTTCAATAAGGATACTTCTATGGCATTGATCGTGTTCTCGTTCATAACAAAATATCGCTACGGCTTCCTCAGAAATAGCAGCCGAAATTTGTTCAATGACCGCTGGATGATTCGCGAGGTAAGATGAGTAGAGACTCATACAGTATTCAAAATCTCCTTCAACTTTCCGATAAGGATTTCCGGCGTCTTTAACATGCTGATATTGAATGCCGGCCGCGGCCAAGTGAGACTTTAGAACGTTTTTCCTGAAATCCACTCTACGTGAAGTAGGCAGTTCTCTCACGTCGATTACTTTTTTGACGCTGTGCTCTTTCAGCATAGCAATTAATTCATCAATACTGCGACGTTGGTAACCTATACTTATTACCCGATAATAAGCCATTTTCATCTCTCCTCACATCTCAAATCTCACTAAAAATTGGGCGTTATCCCCCTTAGACGTTTTCTAAAAGGCAGAAAAACCAATTAACATTACTGCTTCGGCATGTATCGCTGGGCGTCCTGCTCGTCGAGCGGCCCTGCAAAGCGCCAGGCATTGTCGTCTTTTTGCACCAGCGCGTAGGCCGTGAGCGTATCGCCCTTCAACCCCTCCACGCCGTCCCACGGCTGGGAAAAGCGCACCACGACGCGGTAGAGGCGGTAGGTTGCGTCTGCTTTGGCCGTTTCGCCCACGAATTCCACCTCCTCCACCGTGGCCTGGTTGTGCAGGTCAGGGTAAGCGCTCATTTGCTGCTGCGCCCACTTTTTCAGCATGACCTGGTAGATGGCGCAGCCCTCCTGGGTGGTCAAGGCGCACATGCGCTCCACCCAGGCGTCTACGCCTTTTTGGGCGTCCAGGCTGAAAAAGGCTTCCACCCCCTCTACCGCGGCGACCTGGGCGGGGTCGCTGGGAGTGGGCGTGGCGCGGTGCAACAGTCCTGCAACCTGGCCGCTCACCTTCGGCCAGCCCCACACGGCTGCGGCTGCAAGAACGAGTAGCGCAATCGCCCAGCCAAGGATTTTCTTCAGGGTACCGGCGCTGATTTCGAGTTCCACGACAAAACCTCCTACGGATGTTCCGCCTGGCTTGCTTTCCAGGCATTATACTCGGCTTCGAGTGTCGGAATTTCTTCGGGGGTTGGGATGTAGTGATAGACGCATGGGTCGGCGGAGGCGCTGGGCGAATAATTTGAAATTGGCAAATCCTCCCATGCCTTGTCCACAGTCTGAAGGTACTCCGGAATGCTGCCCGGCCAGTGGAACAGATAATACCTGGCAGTGGTCAAATACCCCAATGTGGCAACAAATACGTCACCCTCCACGCAATATCTCCAACTATCCGGCTTCAAATTCGGATGTGCGCGGTTCCAGGCGGTGGTTTGCCGGTCGGTGATCATCTTCTCCCATTTCAGCAGTTGCCAGTAGGTCAAACCCCTGTATCTGGGGTTTTCCAGGGGGTGCGAGGCGTGCCAAATCATGTGACCCAACAATGCAACCCCCAACAGCGCCGCGATGACGCCGGCGTAGAGCAACGCCTGCATCGCCCGAAGCCACAACGCCATCCCTGCCCGAAAGGGGGCTAATAGCACGTTCTTTGCCGCTTTTGCCAGACCTTCTGCCGTGACCATCTTGCTCGTCTCCTGACAACCTTGCGAAATCTTCTCACTCAATGAGCAATGAGATTGCCAATACCGCACCCACAAAAAAATACGCGTAAAGCAAAATGTGGGGCCACTCCTGCAAACACTCACGGAAAGGCAAAC